>NZ_AJQF01000352.1:0-21046 GCF_000261705.1 Bradyrhizobium genomosp. III
CGAAACCGAATTTCGGTAAAGTGGAATATTTTTGCACGCGTGGATTGACAGAGCGCGACACAGGCACGATCGCGTAGCCCCGATGGAGCCAACGGGCTACAAGAGCTACGATCCGAAATCCCGCGGGCTGAACGGCAGGTCCATGATCTTCCATTCCCCGTACAGATTTGCCGGCAGCATCTTGTAAGGTTGGCAGTTCTGGAGCGCGCTCATGGCGGACTTCACGAGCGCCACGCCTTTCGCGGACGGCGGAGCCTCGATCAGGATCGGCTCGCGCGCCAGCGTGCCGTCGGTCGCAAACACCGTGCGCAGCTTGATGCGAACGGCGTCGGTGGGGCTGAGTCCGGCCGGCAATTTCGCACAGCTGCGCAAATGGCGACGAAGCGCGGCGATGACTTCCTGCGGCAGCTTGGCTGCGATCGAATCCTTGGCATCGCCGCCATCGTCCTTGGGGGTGTCTTTCGGCAGCTCCGGCGGCAATTCCGGCGGCAGGCCCAGCATGACGCCGTACTTGACGGTGACGTCAGGCTGCGGAGCCTGATAGGCCGGCGGCGGCGCGGCCTCCGGCTGCTGCATCGCTTGAGGCGGCGGCTGCATCGGTGGCTGGGGCGGCGGTTGTTGCTGCGGTTGGGGCGGCGGCTGTTGCGACGGCTGTGGCTGTTGAGGTTGAGGCTGCACGTTGGCCTCACGCTGCTTCGGCGCCGGCGAGGGTTGCGGCTGCGGCTGCTTCTGCTGCGGTTCAGGTGGCGTCTGCTGCGACGACGGTGCCGCGTCCTGCTGCTTGGCCGCGGGCTTGCCCGCCGCTTCGGACTGGTCGGTGAAATCAAGCTTCGGCAGTTTCAGATCGGGCGTTGGCTCCGGCGGCTTCTCCTTGGCCGCCTCCTTCGTCTCCTGCTCCTTGATCTCTTCCTTCACCTGCTCCGGCGTGACGATGTCGACGGTCACGGTCTCCGGCGGCTGGCTGCGAAACGGATGGACCTCGCTGATCACGATGATCAGCGCCACCAGCGTCAGATGCGCGATTGCTGACGCCGCAATGTCCGTCCGTATGATCTTCCGCAGTTCCATCGACCGATCTTGGGTTGCCGTCGCGGTCCTAGCATACCCCAGCCCCCTCTCAATCCCATTTCGGGGCGAAGCCGAAGTCGGTCAGGCGACCCTTCGGACTGGCGAGTGCGGCGATCCGGCTCATCTCGTCCTCCGACAGCTCGAAATCGAAGATCTCGATGTTTTCAGACAGGCGTTCGATGCGCGAGGTGCGCGGGATCGCAGCGACATTCTGTTGCACCAGCCAGCGCAGGCAGACCTGCGCCGGCGTCTTGCGGTGGACGCGTCCGATCTCGGCCAGCCTCTGGTCGGACTTGATGCGTCCCTTGGCGATCGGGCTGTAGGCGACGAGCGCAAGGCCATGCTGGTCGCAGGCCGCCCTCACCTTCGCCTGATCGAGATAAGGGTGGTATTCGACCTGGTTGCAGACCAGCGGCTCAGGCGACAGCGCGACCGCCTGCTCGATCAGCGCCACCGTGAAATTGGAGACGCCGATGTGGCGGGTCAGGCCCATGGTCTTCGCATGCGACAGCGCGCCGAGCGTCTCCGCCAGCGGCACATGCGAATTGGGCCAGTGCAGCAGCAGCAGATCGACGGAGGGAAGCCGCAACCGAGCCAGGCTCTCCTTGACCGAGCGCTCGAGATCGTGGGGCGCGAAATGGTTGGTCCAGACCTTGGTGGTGAGGAAGATGTCGTCCCGGCGCACGCCCGAGGCGCGCAAGCCGTCGCCGACCTCGCGTTCATTCTCGTAGACCTGCGCGGTGTCGATGTGGCGATAGCCGAACCGCAGCGCCTGCTCGACCACGCGCGCGGCAGGTCTTCCGCTCAGCTCCCAGGTCCCGAGTCCGATCGCCGGGATTTTTGCGCCATTGGCCTCGACGAACAGCATGAGGACTCCTCTTCCGTTGCGGCAGCCCCTGACGTCATCAGGCCTCATTATGGACCCGGCCCATGACGCTGCCAACGGAAGGCCGCGGCAGTTCAGCGGGATATTTGGCGCAATGCTAACAGGAGGTTCGCGTCAGGGCCCGGCCGCCCTCGACGTCGGGCTTTGGCGTCAGGCTTTGGCGAGCGCCTGGAACACCGTATCCGGGGCGTGCGCGATCACCGCGAGCAGCGCGCGGGCCGGTCCCCGCGGCGCCCGCTTGCCCTGCTCCCAGTTGCGGATGGTCTCGACGGGAACGCCGAGCTTGGCGGCGAACTCCATCTGGGTCAGGCAGGCGCGGCGACGCAAATCGCGCACCGCGAGCGGGTTGGCGTCGGCCGGCGCGGCATTGGCCGTGGGCTCGACCGGAGACGGCTGGACCGGAAATTCCTGTCCATCCCGCAACTCAACGACCCGTCCGTCCGCCTTCAGCCGCAACCGCATGCTCATTCCCCCAAGCGAGGCGATGATGCGGCAGGTCGCTTAAGTTCGGATTAAAGATGATTGTCATTCCGGGGCGCGCGAAGCGCGAGCCCGGAATCCATCAGGCTGCAAGCGATGCGGAAAAATGGATTCCGGGCTCGCGCCAAGAGGCGCGCCCCGGAATGACGTTGGGGTGAAACCTACCTCAGCCCGAACCAGAGCGTCGCGATGCCGAGGAACGAGAAGAACCCGACCACATCCGTCACCGTGGTGACGAACGTGCCCGACGCCACCGCGGGGTCGGCCCTGACGCGTTCGAGCGCCATCGGGATCAGGATGCCGCCGAGCGCACCGGCGATGAGGTTGCACACCATCGCCAGGCCGATGACGATGCCGAGGCCGGGGATCTTGAACCAGGCCACCGCCGCAATCCCCGTGATCACGGCGAAGGCGAGCCCGTTGACGAGACCGACCAGCGCCTCGCGCATCACCACGCGCCAGGCATTGGAGGAGCCCAGCTCGCGCGTCGCCAGCGCCCGCACCGCCACCGTCATGGTCTGGGTCGCGGCGTTCCCGCCCTGGCTCGCCACGATCGGCGCCAGCACGGCGAGCGCGACCATCTTCTCCAGCTGGCCCTCGAACAGGCCGAGCACCGAGGACGCCAGGAAGGCGGTGGCGAGATTGACCAGCAGCCAGTTGAACCGCGCGCGCGCAATCGTCAGGAACGTATCCGACAGCTCTTCGTCGCTGGTGACGCCGCCGAGCGCCTTGAGGTCCTCGTCCGCCTCCTCCTCGATGACGTCGACGACGTCGTCGACCGTGATGACGCCGACCAGGCGGTCCTGGGTGTCGAGCACGGGAGCTGCGACGAGATTATACTTGCCGAACATGCGCGCGACCTCTTCCTGGTCCTCCAGGACGGAGACGCGGCGGCGGTCCTCGTCGGTGAGCTCGGTGAGCGGCACCGGCCGGCGCGCGCGCAGCAGCACGTCGAGGGGGACTGCGCCCTGCCAGTGCTGGTCCTTGTCGACGACGTAGATCTCGTAGAAGCGGTCGGGCAGATCCGGCGTCTCGCGCATGTAGTCGATCGCCTGCCCGACGGTGAAATCCTGGGGCACCGCGATGAACTCGGTCTGCATCCGGCGGCCCGCGGAATTCTCGGGATACAGCAGGCTGCGTTCGAGCGCGACGCGCTCCTTGAGCGGCAGCTTCTCGAGGATCTCCTCCTGCTCGGCCTGGTCGAGGGTCTCGAGCAGCTCGACGGCGTCGTCGGATTCGAGTTCGCGAACACCTTCCGCGACGGTCTCCGGCGGCAGTTCCTCGAGGATCTCCTCGCGCACGCCCTCGTCGAGCTCGTTCAGCGCGGAGAAGTCGAAATCGCGCCCGGTCAGCTCGACCAGGCGGACGCGGTCGTCGGGCTCCAGAGCGCCGATGAGATCGCCGAGATCGGCCTCGTGCAGCTCGGCGACGCAGGCGCGCAGCGAGGCGCTGTCGCCGGCCTCGATCGCATGGGCGACCTCCTCGACGAATTCGTGCCTGATATCGCCGTCTTCATTGCGCATCGGCACGTGGTCGAGTACCGAGTCCGCGGCGGATCGGGCAACGTCCATATGTTCATCCATGGCGCGCCTCGCCGTTTGACAGGTTGGAACGAATGGTCTGGGCTGACGGTCAGGCAATACCCACAAGGCAACTCCGAGCGCAATGACAAAGATGCTTCGACTGAGGTGGACCTCGATGTCATCGGGCGCGGCCCTCGCGGCCTTGATCGGCGTCGCTTCGGCCGTGGCCGCTGAGTGTCCGCGCAAGGACGCGCTCGGCACTTCGCGCGTGCTGAGCGTCGATGCCAAGACCACGCCGCGCGTGGGCTTGAAGAGCTTTCCGCAGACGCTTGCGCTGGCCGATCACGAGGTCGTGCTGACCTTCGACGACGGGCCGAACCCGCCGACGACGTCGAAGGTGCTGGCGGCGCTGGCGCAGGAATGCGTGCGCGCGACCTTCTTCCTGATCGGCCTCCACGCCAGCCAGCATCCCGACATGGTCAAGCGCATCGCCCGCGAGGGCCACACCATCGGCCACCACACTTTCTCGCATCCGTTCATGGCGCGGATCCCGTTCGACAAGGCCAAGAGCGAGGTCGACCGCGGCGTCGCGGCCGTCGAGATGGCGCTGCACGGCAGCTCGACGGCGACGCCTTCGACGCCGTTCTTCCGCTTTCCCTATTTCCAGGGGACGCAAGCGCAGCTCGACCTGCTCCAATCCCGTGGCATCGTCGTGTTCGGCGCGGACCTCTGGGCCAGCGACTGGAACGAGATGACGCCGGAGCAGGAATTGAAGCTGGTCACGGAGCGCCTCGCAGCTAGCGGCAAGGGCATCGTCCTCTTCCACGACCCCAAGGCGCGCACCGCGGCGATCATGCCGGCCTTCCTGCGGTATCTGAGGGAGAACGGCTATCGGGTGGTCCACATCGCGCCGGCAGGCCCGCAGAAGAATGCCGATGCGCGCTGATGCCGGAATGTCACGCCGGCGCAAAATGGGGTGATTTGGGCCCTATTAACACTCTGTTCATGATACCCCATGCAAATGGATGGGGACTTTGTGACGGGAAAGGTTCTTTGGCCTGAACCGTTTCCTGATGTCTCCGACCTACTATGGCGGCAATCGCACATGAGGGCAGACGGGGTTCATGATCGGAAGTAGCGTTGTCTTGCGGACGCGATCGTGGATCGTCCTTTGCCTCGGCGGATTCCTTGGATGTTCGACCATCGGATCGCCGGCGGCGCTTGCAGCCGACTGCCCGGGCCATCCCGACGCGCTCGGGACGTCCCGCACCCTGGTGGTCGATCCGCGCGAGCATCCGCTGATCGGCACCATGCAGTACCGCGAGACGCTGCCGCTCAGGGATCATGAGGTCGTCCTGACCTTCGACGACGGTCCGCTGCCGAAATATTCCAACCAGGTCCTCAAGATGCTCGACGACGAGTGCATCAAGGCGACCTTCTTCATCATCGGCAGCCAGGCCAAGGCGAACCCCGAAGGCGTGCGCAAGCTGGTGGCGGCGGGCCACACGGTCGGCACCCACAGCATGAACCATCCGCTGACCTTCGACCGGATGCCGATCGAGAAGGCCGAGGCCGAGATCAATGGCGGCATCGAGTGGACCTCGGCCGCGATGACCGATCCGTCCAAGCTGGCGCCGTTCTTCCGCATTCCCGGCCTGATGCGCGCCGAACGCGTCGAGCACCATCTGATCTCGCGCGGCATCCAGGTGTGGAGCGCTGACTTCCCGGCCGACGACTGGCGCCATGTGTCGTCCGACCGCGTCTATCAGCTCGCGATCCAGCGGCTGGAGGCCAAGGGCAAGGGCATCCTGTTGCTGCACGACATCCAGGCGCGGACGGTGGCGGCGCTGCCAAAAATCATCCGCGACCTCAAAGCGCGCGGCTATCGCATCGTGCATGTTGTGCCCGCGACCGCCGACCGGCCAGCGACGCCGACCACGCCGGTGGAATGGCTGCTGCATCCGCCGACCGAGACCGTGCCGATCGCGCGCTGGCCTTCCGTTCCGAGCTTCGTGTTCACGCAGACCAGGACGCTGCCGGCGCCCTCGCTCGCCGACCTCAATGCGCGGACCGAGCATCAGCCGCTGCTGCCGCGCCGGACCAAGGGTCAGATGGACGTCGCGTCCGCCCTGCCCGTGCCCGGCCGCGCGCTGTTTGCGATCCCGGAAGGCTCGGTCGAGGTGCTGCTGTCGACGACATTGTCGCGGCGTGCCGCGACCCGGCTGGCAATGGCGGCCGAGACGCCGCATGCGGCCAGGGGCAAGGCGGCAAAGGGCAAGACGGCCAAGTCCCAGGTTCGGCACACCGCGCATGCGGCACCGGCCGCACCCAAGCCTGCCGCGCAGGCCAAGAGCGCCACGCCGCGCTCGACCCGCATCGCCAGTCTGAAGAAGCGCGCTTAGTCCCTACCTATTGCCGCATGATGGCGGCGACGCAGAGCAGCACGATCAGCGCCAGGAAGAACAGGTCCATATAGGACTTGAGCTCGCCGTCGCGGCGCAGCCGGGCCACGTCGGCGACCACCTGCTTGCGCGCATTCGTTCCCCCGGAGCCGTCATTGATCGGGCCCTGAAGCCGCCGCGTCTCGGCTTCCAGCTTCTCGATCTTCTGGAAGAAGTAGAACGCGCGCAGCGTCGAGACCGCACGCATCGCGGCATAGATCAGCACCAGGATCGCCAGGATCGCCCGGTTCGGATATTTCTCCATGAAGTTCAGGCTGAAATAGACCACCGCCATGAACGCGAAGTTGGTGATGAAGCGGTAGACGAAGCTGAGAAAAACCATGCTGGCTCGAGCCTTGAGGGGTGCGCAGCCGGATCGTGCTGCGAGATTCGGGATCGGGACCCAGACCGGGAGCTGGGTTGTGACGGCCCGTCTACGCCAACTTTGTTTCAACAAGGATACTGCAAGTCGCCGCCTTTTAGCCACACGCCGCCATAATGCAAGCCGGACGATGGCGGTGGGCCTGCCCTGACGCAGCGCACCCGCTATGGCTCAATGGCGATTTGGCGAAAGTCGCGATAGACTGGACGCTGCCGCCACATCTGAGGTCTGCCGATGCCGAAGAAGGGAATCACCGGCCACGACGACTGGGTTCTGACCGAGGCCCTCGCGACCGCCCTGGTCGCGCTGGAGCAGCTCGAACCGAAGCACCAGCCGAACGCGCATATGGACGACATCCGCAAGATATTGGCGAACGGCAAGGAGCCGGCGGCGGTGAGCCTGCACCTCGCCCAGGCCAAATGCCGCCTGTTTCCCGACCTCGACCCACTGGAGATCTACCGGGAATACGGCATCGGCGAGGAATATGGCTGAAGCGGCCGGCCGCGGCTTTCTTTGACGCAAATGCTAGTTTCGTGACGTCTTGAGCAACGGGCATTCGCTGTCGCTGAGGGGCAGAAAGGCGTCCTCGGCAGGGATCTTCTCGACGACGTTGTAATAGTCCCAGGGCGTCTTCACGTCCGACGGCTTCTTGACCTCGACGAGATAAAAATCGTGCACCAGCTTGTTGTCGGCGCGCAGCCGCGCGCCGCGCGCATAGAAATCGTCGACCGGCATCGCGCGCATCTGCTCCAGCACGGCGTTGGTCTCGTCCGTTCCCGCCGCAGAAGCGGCTTTCAGATATTGCGACACGGCGGAGTAGACGGCGGCCTGCGGCGCGGTCGGCATGGCGTTGTGAAGCTTGTAGAACCTCTGGGCGAACGCGCGCGTTTCCTCGTTGAGCGCCCAATACCAGGCAGTGACGGTCGTCAGGCCCTTGGCCGTTTCGGCCCCCATGGCGTGCACATCGGTCAGGAACATCAGCTCGGCGACGGCCTTCTGCGGCCCCGCATTCATTCCGAACTCGTTCCATTGCTTCATCGAGGTCACGAGCTGCTCGCCGGCATTGGCGAACGCAACCACCTTGGCTTTGGAAGCCTGGGCTTGCAGCAGGAAGGAGCCGTAATCGGCATTTCCGAGCGGATGAAAGACCGCGCCGAGCGACTTGGCCCCTGCCGCCGCCAGCACGCGCTGGGACACCTCGACCATATTGCGTCCGAACGCGTAGTCTGACGCGATGAAGAACCAGCTGTCATAGCCTTGCGACACCAGCTTTCGGACCGATCCGGCGACTAGATTGTAATTGTCGTGCAGCCACATCAGGCCGGTGCGCGAGCATTGCTTGCCGCCGATATCGGTGGTGCCGACCGCCGAATAGATCACGATCCTGTTCTTGTCGCGTGCGATCGACTGGATGGCGAGCGCGACCGCGGAGTTTCCGACGTCGGCGACCATGTCGACGCCATCCACGTCGAACCATTTGCGGACGATCTGGGCGCCGATATCCGGCTTGTTCTGATGGTCGGCGACGACGATCTCGGCCTTCAGCCCCGGCGTTGCGCGCTGAAAATCGTCCACGGCCATCCGCGCGGCGACGACGGAGCCGGGCCCGGCCAGGTCCGACAACGGTCCGGCCTGGTCATTGATGATGCCGATCCTGACCACGCCACCGGAGAAATCGGCAGCCGCGCTCCGTTCGGCGAGCGCTGCCTGACCCAGCGCCAGGATGAGGCCGAAGGTCAAGCGGCAAAGCCGGCTGCGCGACGATAGCAATTCTCCAACACGACAAGGCGCCATTGCCCCCTCCGCTTCAGCATCGCGACGGCATGTCGCGATGATCGATCGATGTGCCCTCGCTCACAGCGCATGCGCCGGTCCACGCGGCGCGCGGCCGGTCGAAGCTGGCTCGCTATCCCTGCCGCTGGACGGCCTTCCTGACGAACTCCAGCCGCCGCGCCTGCGCAGGCGCAACCCGCTCCTTCATGGCAGCGACGATCGCCGCCGGCGCCGTGTCCGGCGAGCCGGCCGCGAAGGGCGGCGCGGGATTGTACTCCATGCGCAGCTGGATCATCTCCGCAGCGGCGCGGCCGCGCAACATCGACACCAAAGTGAGCGCGAAGTCGATGCCGGCGGTGATGCCGCCGCCCGTCATGCGATTGCGGTCGATGCAGACCCTCTCCTGCGACAGCTCGGCTCCGAAGTACGGCAATGCATCCCTCGCGGTCCAGTGCGTGGCCGCGCGATATCCCTTCAACAAGCCGGCGGCGCCAAGCACCAGCGAGCCGGTGCAGACCGAGGTCACGTATGTCGCCCCCTTCTCCTGCTTTCGCAGAAAGGCGAGAACGTCCTCGTCCAGCATCAGCTCGTCGGTGCCGTAGCCGCCGGGGACGCAGATCACGTCGAGCTGCGGACAATCGGCGAAGGTGACAGTCGGCATCAGCGCGATCACGGAATCGCTCGGCACGGGCTCGATGCGTTTCCAGATCAGATGCACCGTCACGTCAGGCAGGCTGGAGAAGACCTGGGCGGGACCGGTGAGATCGAGCTGGGTGACGCGCGGAAAAACCAGAAGACCGATCTGCAACAGGCCCGACATGTCCAACCTCGACAACGCGCTTGACGGTTGCAGCCTGCCATGTTGGCCTTGTGGTCGAAATGGCTTAATTCCCTCAATTTTGGACACGCCCATGATCGGCTTCCTGATCTTTCCCGAATTCCAGTTGCTGGACGCGGCCGGTCCGATCTCGGTGTTCGAGATCGCCAGGCGGCACACGCCGAATGCGCCGCGCGTGATCACGGTCGCAACGAAGGCGGGCGCCGTGCGCAGCTCGTCGGGCATCGAGATGCTGGCGCGCAATCTGCGATCGGCAAGCTCGGTCACGACGCTGTTCGTGGCCGGTGGCGAGGGCGTGGAAGCCGCGGCGCGCTGCAAGACGACGATCGCTTTCATTCAGCGACTGGCGAGCCGCGGCGTGCGCATCGCCAGCGTTTGCAACGGCGCCTATCTTCTCGCGCAGGCGGGACTGCTGGACGGCCGCTGCGCCACCACGCACTGGTCCTGCACCCGCGATTTCATCGGACGCTATCCGAAGGTGAGGCTCGAACCGGACCAGATCTTCATCCGCGACGATCGGGTATGGACGTCGGCCGGCATCACGGCCGGGATTGATCTCGCGCTCGCCATGATCGCGCAGGACCATGGCGAGGAGGTCTCGCAAGCGACCGCGCGGCAGCTGGTGCTCTATCATCGCCGCAGCGGCGGACAATCGCAGTTCTCGAGCTTGCTCGAGCTCAAGACGCCGAACGGCCGCTTCGGCAGCCTTCTTTCATGGGTGCGCGAGAATCTGGATGCGCATCTCACGGTCGAGGCGCTCGCCGAACGCGCCGGATTGAGCGCACGGCATTTCGTCCGCTCCTTCACCGCCGAGACCGGATCCACGCCGACCAAGGCGGTCGAGCGCTTGCGGGTCGAGGTGGCGCGCGAGCGGGTGCAGTCCTCCGGAGAGGCCATCGAGCGCGTCGCCCAATCCACCGGCTTTCGCGACCCCGAGCGGATGCGCAGAGCCTTCATCCGCGCCTTCGGTCAGCCGCCGCAGTCGCTGCGACGCGCGGCGCGAAGCGCATGACGGCCGGTCGAACCTAAGGCCCGCCGGCGACTGATCCCGCGATCACCATGACGAGGGCGCCAAGGTCGATCTTGCCGTTGACGATCAGCTCCTCCGAGCTTTTCATCTCTCCCGCGCCCTGGACCTTGAGCGATTGCGGCCGGTCGGCGGGCTGCCGCTGCAAATCGCCGACGATGGCGTCCTTCAGTTTCTCTTCCAGCATGATCGCTTCCTTCAGGCCGTCCTTGCGCGTCGAGGTCGCGCGTCCCGCTCAACCAAGGCGAAGCCGCGCCCTTCGTTCCCGGTCACGCCAGGCGCCGGGGCAGGCTGTGGTGAATCGTGCAGGCGGCAAGCGCGGCGTGGCCGAATGCGACCGAGATCTGATGCAGGTCGGTGACGACGTCGCCGATGCCATAAAGGCCGTCGACCGAGGTGCGCTGATGGTCGTCGACCTTCAGATAGCCCTCCCCGGTATGCTGGGCGCCCAGCGAGACCGCGAGCTGCGAACGCACCTCGGCACCCATCGCCGGGTAGACCGTGTCGAACTGCATCGTCCGGCCATCGGCGAAGACGGCCTCGAGGCCCCCCACCCTCCGCCGCAAGCGCAGGTCGGGCGCCAACACGATGTCGACGCCGGCCTCTTCCAGCTCCGCTGTCGCGCTCTCCTCGTCATCCTGTCCGGTTGCGAGCAGCGTCACCTCGCGCGAATAGCCGCGCAGGAACAGCGCCTTGCCGGCGGCCCGGCCAAGCGGGCCGACGACGCCGACGCGGCGGCCGATCACCTCGAAGGCGTCGCAGACGGGACAATAGCGCAGCAGCCCGTCCGCGACCGCGGCGCGCCATTGCTCGAACGGCGGATGGCTGTCGACGATGCCGCTGGCGAGGATGACGGTGGTGGCCTCAAGCGCGCCGCCGTTCCAGACCGCCTGAAAGCCGTTGTCGCGCCGCTGCAAGGCGGTGATCTCGGCTTCCACGCGCTCGACGGCGAGCTCGCCCAACTGCGCCGACATGCGCGCGATCAAGTCAGAACCTGATAGCCCGTGGACAAAGCCGGGAACGTTGTGGCTGCGGGGGATCAGCGCGGCACGGCTGGCGCCAGTGTCCACGACGCAGACGCTGCGGCGGAAGCGCGCCAGATAGATCGCGGCCATCAGCCCGGCGGGGCCGCCGCCGACGACCAGGCAATCAAACCGCGCGCCGGTCATTTGGGATTCGGGTCCTGCAACCCGGTCCCGGGCTCCTGGAGGCACCCGCTCCTGGCCAGCCGGACTGCGTTGCCGAGCGCGCGCGCCGCGTTCTGCACCTCCTGCTGGAATTCCCCGTCGTCATCGAGCTCGCGATGCGAAACGGCATATGGCTCCATGTAGCCGACATAGCCGTCGAGCTCGGCGAAGCGGCCCGCCGAGATCAGCTGCATGTCGGTCAGCCAGTCCGACAAGGCGCGGCGCACGCCCTCGGCACCGACGGCATCGCCATGAACGACCACGCCGAAATGGCGGCCGGCGAGATGGCGCGGATAGGGCCAGCCCTTCAGCTCCATCGCCTTGGCCGCGTCGGCCTTCTTGCCATGCGTCGAGGTCGGATCGGGATTGCCGCCGTCGGCGCAGACCATGCGGTCCATCATCGCCTTGAGCCCGGAAGGCACGTGGTACCAATTCACCGGGGTCACGATCAGGATGCCGTGGGCCGCGACCCACAGCGGATAGATCTCGTTCATCCAGTCGCCGGTCTGCCCCAGCGAATAGTTCGGATAGCAGCTGCACGGCCAGTGGCAGAGCGGCATCGCGGTCGAGACGCAGGATTTGCAGGGATGAATGGTCTTGCCGAATTCTGAAGCCAGACGGGACAGATCGAGGATGTCCACGGCAAATCCCATCTCGACGAAGACAGGTTCAGCCAGCTTGACCAGACGCCAGGTCTTGGACATCTCGCCGGGACAGGTGTGCTCGCTGCGGGCGGAGCCGTTGATGACGAGAATGCGCGGCGTCTCCTGCGCATCGTCGTGCCGGCGCTGCGCGGATAGGATTTTCGCGCGCGCATCGAGCCAGTCGACGGCAATGTCGTAGTCGGGATCGGAGAAACCCGCGCCCGCCTTCCGCGTCAACGGCGCCTTGCGCGAATGGCTATAGGCGTCCCAGGCGGCACCGACGACGGCATCGAGCTCGCGCTGCAGCGGGGCAAAGGCGGGATCGATGAACTGACGCTTGTAGCGGCGCTCGAACTCCTCGCGCGACAGCTTGACGGGCGGCATCCCCTTGCGAATTTCAGCGTCCGTCATGCAGGCTCCCGGCGAAGTCGGTATCATCCGACCAACCCGGGGGGCAGCACCCGGTTCCTTGCCGCTACTGGCGCGCCACGTCCTGCGGCGCATCAAATTTCGCGATCCGCTGGTCCAGCCGCCACAGCTCGATGCGGTGGCCGAGCACGAGCGAAGCGGCCTCGCGCTTGGCCTCCTCGTCATTGACGCAAACGAGATTGATGCATCCGAACACATGCCCATCCGGGTCGATCTGGAACGCGCGGTAGTGCTTGAAGCTGCGCATCGTCATTCTCCTCGTCTCGTGCAGACCGGTGCGCTCAGCCAGTCCGTCAGGTTCGAGGTCACTTCGTTCTGCTTGGCGCGCCGCAGCAGCATCTCGCGCTCCCTGCCAGGCGGCAGGCTGCGCGCGCGCTCGCGGGCGTTTTCGGCAAATGCGGCCAATCGCTCCTGGAGCGATCGGGTCTGCTTGTTGCGGTTGCGTTTGGCGGTCATTGGACTCACGGCTATTCGGTTGGACGGAAATCGGCCCCGGCTGGGATCGGGCGCCGGGGCGCGGGTTCTCTTGTCACTCGAGTGGCTTGCCGGTTGGGGGTGGCCCGGCCGGGCAATGGTTTTCAGCTTCGGCCGCGACGGCGGGTTCCAGCATTTCAAAAAGTTAACGCTGCGCGATTTTGCGCGAGGACGGCCGCACGGCATTGTCACTCGCTCTCGCGTGCCGTTCGTCACGACAATCGACTGCGCCGGAACCGAATTGCTGATTCGCTTGTTCAAGAAGGACTTGAAGGAGGATCGTCATGGCAAAAGCAGCATGGAAGCGGCCGGGCTCACCGATCGGCCGCAAGGGACCGCGCAAGGCAAATCCCGCGTATAAGCGCCGCGCGCGCCAGCCCTGGACACCCTCGGATGTGAGCAAGCTGAAGCAGCTCGCGAAGGGAAACACGCCGACCGGCGTGATGAGCATCAAGCTTCAGCGCCCGGTCGCGGCCATTCGCAGCAAGGCGCAGCGCGAAGGGATTTCGCTGCGACCCGTCAATCGCTCACCCTACAACCGGCGAACCAAAGCCGCGAAGCGGCGTTGACGAAGGCACCGCCGGGTGACAACCGGACACAACGGGGACGATGGACGTGGCGCTCATTTTTCCGGTTTCTGCCCACGACACCAGCGCATCGGTACGCGCCGACATCTAACCCGTTCCCGGCGGTGCAGCCTGACCTGCGGCACGCTTCGCTCCGCTCACACGGACAGGGCAAGCCGGCGTCAATCCGGCGGCTGCAACCCCGGCGACCGCAGCCACTCGCTCATCTGGGACCCGGTCTCCGCCTGGCGCGCCTTGCGCAACATCTCGTCGCGAGCCGCTCCGGGCGGAAGCGATCTGGCTTCCGCGCGCAGCCGCTCCGCTTCGACGGCCAGACGTATCTCCAGCGGATCCGTCAGCTTCACTCGACGCCGCGTCAACATGGGCGTTCTCCCTGATCACTGGGTCGGAGCGCTCCGTTGCGTTCTCACCGATTGAGGTCATCGCGCATAGGCGACGCTCCCACAACGTTCCAGAAGCGGAACGGTTGCTTGCCGGGGTCCGAAGGAGGAAGAAACTGCTGCAAGACAAGCTCGCTTGCGTAACATGGGTTAAATTAGTCGGTGGCCAAATCTGCTAATTTAGGAACGTGGTAGGACCGCCTGGGATTGGCGCAGATGGACAACTATCGCCGACTGCAGAAAACCTGCGAGAGCCAGGCCGCTCTCAGCTCCTCACCCGAAACGCGAACTGCGCTGCTGGAAATGGCGGAGGAGTATCGCAAGCGAGCCGAATCCAACGCGTTTCAGGGGCCCGAGCCGGTCAATCCCGGGCGCATCGAAAGCCTCGGCCAAACCAGCCGTCCCACTCTGATCAAGTGAGTCGATAGAGTTGCAGATAGTTCGGCGCGAACAACGCCGCTGCCTTGAGCGCGTCGAGATCGTTGATGGTCAGGGTCCGATCGCGCAGCACGATCAAGCCCGACGCACGCAGCTCCTGCACGGTCCGGTTAAGGTGCACCACCGACAGCCCGGTAGCGTCGGCAAGGTCCATCTGCGTGACCGGCATGACGCAGGAATTGCCGTCGACCATCCCGACGGGACGAAGCCGCTCGAATATCTCGCAAAACAGATGCGCCACCCGCTCCAGGGCCGTGCGGCGACCGAGGTTGATGGCCCATTCGCGCTGGATGGCGTTGTTGACGAGGGTCTCGCACCAGAACGCTTCGGCGAGCGAGCGATCGCCCATCGTCAGACTCTCGAAACGCGCGCGCTTGATCTCGGCGTAGACCACTGGCGTCATTGTCGCGATGGAATGGTCCATCACGGGGAGCAAGAACGCGTGCGCGTCGCAGCTCTCGCCCGGAAAGATGAAATTGACGATCTGGCGCCGGCCGTCCTCGAGCGTCTTGTAGCGGCAGAGCCAGCCCGATAGCACCACCCGGACGCTATCGACGGGATCGCCCTCCGAGATCAGGTCTTCACTCGCCCCGACGCGCTCGAGACCTTCGAGCAACGCATATTCGAGCGACGCACGGGCCTCCGTCGACAACGGCCGCAGCACGGTCAGCCGGCGAATGACCAGCTCCACGAGGCTGCGATCGGAGGTCGACAAGGGCATCAATCAGCCACCGCCGGTGTGTGGAACGTGCGCTTGCTCGGCGGAATGGCGATCGTGCATTGCAGCCCCGCGGGGTCGAATGCCAGGGTGGTCTGCCCCTTGAACTCGAACGCGAGCGTACGCTCCAGAAGCTCCGTGCCAAAACCCTTTCGAAGCGGCGGCTTGACCTGTGGCCCTCCGCACTCGCGCCATTTGAACACCAGCTCCGCGGGCTGGGTGCCTTCATCGAGGCGCCAGGAGATTTCAACATGTCCGCTCGGCTGGCTCAAGGCGCCATATTTCAGCGCGTTCGTCGCTAGCTCGTGGATCGCGAGCGCGAACGTTTCGGCGGCCTTGGGCTGGAAGCGCACCTTGGGACCTGAGACCCGCATCTGCTCGCCCTCGCGGGCATTATAGGCGAGAAGCTCCTCGACCACGAGATATTCCAGGTCGACACCGCCCTCCGGATCGCGTGTCACCAGCGCCTGGGTGCGGGCAAATGCGTTGAGCCGTCCGTCGAGATGAGAAGCATATTCCTCGACAGTGGTGGCGGATTCGGCCGAACGGCGGGCGATGGAGCGCACCACGCCAAGCGTATTACGGACGCGGTGCTGCAGCTCGGCCAGCAGCAGGCGCTGGCGCTCCTCGGCGCGGGTGATCGCCGGAACGTCGATGAAAGTGATGACGACGCCGGCGATGACATCGTCGGTGCTGCGATAAGGCAGGATGCGCACGATGTAGCGCGTGCCGCTGTCCGACGCGCTCAGCTCGCGCTCGGCGCTCGCAAGCGTACGCAGCACGCGGCGAATGTCGTCGTAGAGATCCTCGATCGGGATGCGCGCCTTGATGTGACCGATGGGGCGGCCCGTGTCGGTCTCGACGAGATGCAGCACCTGGGTAATCGCCGGTGTGAAGTTCATCACGCGAAGATCATTGTCGAGAAAGACGGTCGCGATGCGCATGCTCTCCAGGAAATTCCTGAGATCGCGGGTGGCGCGCGTCAACTCCTCGACACGGTGCGTCAGCTCGCCGTTGACGGAGGTCAGCTCCTCGTTGACCGACTGCAACTCCTCAGGCGAGGTTCCGATCTCCTCGTGGGCCAAATGTAACTCCTCGTTGAGAGACTGGTCTTCCTCGTGGACGGTTTCAGCTGCTCAGGGCTGCTCTCGAACTCCTCGAAAGTAGCCTGGAAGTTCGTCTGGGGCGTGCAGTTCGCTCGGGACGCTCGACATGCCCGGCGTGCACCGGCTCCTACCAATAGCAGAAATCGATATTCTCCCAACGGATCAAAGGCAAATGACGAAGGAGTCGCGTTTGCCCTTGGAACCCGCCTTGGCCTCCCTCGTTGGTAGCACGCCGGCCCCGACCCTTGGTTTTCCCATCGGTCGGCAGGCTCGCCGGAGGGATCATGTCCGTATTACCCTCGTCGTCTCGTCAACGCGCGCCGCTGACGGGACGCCGCATCCTCGTCGTGGAGGACGAATATTTTCTTGCCGATGACATCGGCAAGGCGCTGCGCGCGCTCGGCGCGGAGATCGCCGGTCCCGTCGGCCATATCGAGGATGCAATCGAGATGCTGCACGATGGCGGCGTTCTGGATGCCGCGGTGCTCGACGTGAACATCCGCGCAAAGCCGATCTTTCCGATCGCCCGGGAGCTCAGGGCACGCCAGGTGCCCTTCGTGTTCACCACGGGCTACGACAGGATCAGCATCGAGCCGGAATTCCAGGACGTGCCGATCTGGGAGAAGCCGATCGATGTCGTGGCCATGGTCCAGAATTTGGCGAGCCTCCTCGACGGTCAACCGGCGTGGCCGCAGCAATCATCGCCTGAACCGGCTGCGCTGAGCGAGCCCGCAACCAGGCGCGGATCAGAGCAGATGCGCGAAGGCGAGCCAGACGGTCACTGCCAGGCACAAGACGACGGCGGCGTAAGGTAGCGCGACGCGCAAGACGGCAAGCCCTTCCCGCGTCAGCTCATCATCATCCAGGCGACGGCCACCGTCATCACGAGAAAACCCGTGATCGCAGTCGCGACAAAGGCCCGTTCGATGCGGTCCATCGCCATCGCAGCCCCTCTCCAGCCCACACAATGTGACCGCTTCGGGGCCGCCGCGCATTAGGCTATGTGAATCGAGGCTATGTGAATCGGCTTGCCTCCTTTTGCCGGTCCGCCCGTTCAGCCGCGCAGCGCCGCAGAAATTGCGACGACCTCGCTCTACGACTTCGCCGTGCCCGGCTCGGCCATCTTGCGATGCTGCCGGGCCAGCATCTCGTTCGGCGTCACGTTGGCAACCGTGGTCTGGATCTTGTTCTTCAGCCCCGTGACGACATCGGACTCGCCGCGCAGCATCGCATCGAAGCCGGCCTTGGCGACGTCGTATGCGCCGTCCTTCTTCTCGGTGCCGACCTTGGTGTCCATCATGTCGGCGCGGCGGAAGAACTCGGTCTCGGTGGCGCCCGGCATCAGGCAGGTGACGGTGACGCCGCTGTCGCGCAGCTCCTCGCGTAGCGCGAAGGAGAATGAGTCCAGGAACGCCTTGCTGGCGTTATAGGCCGCCTGGAAACTTCCGGGCGTGAAGCCGGCGATGGAGCCCGTGATCAGGATGCGCCCCGACTTGCGCCGCAGCATCTCGTTGCCGGCGCGATGGATCAGATAGAGCGTGCCGGTGATGTTGGTGTCGACGAGATGCTTGATCCTGGCAAAGTCCTGATCGAGGAACGCCTTGCCGAGGCCGACGCCGGCATTGGCCAGCAGCGCATCGATCGGCCGGTCGCCGACCGCGGCGCAGAGCCTGTCGACGCCATCGGTGGTGGCGAGATCGGCTTCAACGGCCTCCACGCTGACGCCGAGCCTGCGCAGATCGACCGCCACCCGCTCGATCATCGGCTCGTCAGCCGCGATGACGAGGTTGAAACCCGCCTGGGCACAGCACCTTGCGAGTTCCAGGCCGATACCGGTGGAAGCGCCGGTGACGATTGCGAGTTGATTGGCGGGCATGAGCGTGTCCTCGCTTGACGTTGATCACGCCCAATCACTGCCCTGCGCTCTCGTTCCTATCCGCGTTGCGATTTGCGCCAGCCGGTGCAGTGCGAAGAATTTTGCGCGGCGTAGCAACCATCGTTCACCCCTCGACTTAGATGCCAAACTGGTTCAGTCGGGAGAATGGAAAGATGAAGGCGCTGGTTTGGCACGGCAAGGAGGACATCCGCTGCGACACCGTCACCGATCCGGAGATCCAGGACCCGCGCGACGCCATCATCAAGGTCACCAGCTGCGCCATCTGCGGCTCCGACCTGCACCTCTTCCACAATTTCATTCCGGGCATGCTGCCCGGTGACATCATGGGCCACGAGACCATGGGCGAAGTGGTCGAGGTCGGCTCCGGCGTCGACGGCAAGCTGAAGAAGGGCGACCGCATCGTCGTGCCCTTCACGATCATCTGCGGCGAATGCGACCAGTGCAAGCGCGGCAATTTTTCCGTGTGCGAGACCACCAACCGCAAGCGCCATCTGGCCGACAAGGTGTTCGGACACACGACGGCCGGCCTGTTCGGCTACACGCATCTGACCGGCGGCTATCCCGGCGGCCAGGCCGAATATCTCCGCGTGCCCTATGCCGATGCCACCCACATCAAGGTGCCACCGGGCATTCCCGACGAGCAGCTGCTGTTCCTCAGCGACATCTTCCCGACCGGCTGGCAGGCCGCCGTGCAATGCGACATCGAGCCCACCGACACCGTCGCGATCTGGGGCTGCGGTCCCGTGGGGCAGATGGCGATCCGCAGCGCCATCCTGCTCGGCGCCAACCAGGTGATCGCGATCGACTGCCTGCCCGAGCGGCTCAGCATGGCGGAAGCCGGCGGCGCCACCACCATCAACTTCGAAACCGAGAGCGTGGTGGAGCGGCTGAACGATCTCACCGACGGCAGGGGACCGGAAAAGTGCATCGACTGCGTCGGCATGGAATCGCACGTGATGGCCTCCCTGCCCGACACACTGCTCGACCGCGCCAAGCAGATGGTGATGGCGGAAAGCGACCGGCCCCACGTGCTGCGCGAGATGATCTATGTCTGCCGGCCCGGCGGCATCATCTCGGTGCCGGGCGTGTACAGCGGCCTGTCCGACATGCTGCCGATGGGCGCTTTCATGAACAAGGGCCTGACGATGCGGACCGGCCAGACCCACGTCAACCGCTGGACCGACGATCTGCTCCGCCGCATCGAGGAGGGCGAGATCGATCCCTCCTTCGTCATCACCCACACCGTGCCGCTCGAACAAGGACCGGAGATGTACCAGGTGTTTCGCGACAAGCGCGACTCCTGCGTCAAGGTCGTGCTGAGGCCCTGAAGGAGCAAGCCATGTTTCATTTCTCCAACATCGTCCGCACCAAGGGCGACCCGAAGATTGTCGAGGGCGGGCCGAGCCTGAAGCGGCCGGAAGACCAGCTCGCCCGCGCGCTCGGCTGGTTCAGCATCGGACTCGGCGTCGTCGAATTCTTCGCGCCGAGACGCGTCACGGAAACGCTGGGCATGGAAGGCCATGAGACCATGGTCCGCGCCTTCGGCGTGCGCGAGATCCTGGCCGGGATCATGTCGCTGTCGGTCGACAAGAACGCCGGCCTGTGGGCCCGCGTCGGCGGCGACGGTCTCGATGCCGCTGCGCTGCTGTCGGGGCTGACAATCGACAATCCCAAGAAGGGCAACATCGCGCTGGCGCTCTTGATGGTCGGCGGCATCGCCATGCTCGACTACCGCGCCGCGCAGGACACCAAGCCGAGGCGGCCGCCGCGCGAGGCACGGCGCAAGCTTTATCCGAACCGCAGCGGCTTCCCCAAGGGCATCGAGAGCGTCAGAACAGCGGCCAGGCAGATTGCTGCGCCAGCCAAAGCATGACCAAGGGCATGGCCAAGGCCTGACGAGGTGAAGCACGGCTCCGGGGCAATGAAGGCGTGATCATCGTGCTCGATCCGCGCTGAGGGCCGCGAGGAACCATCCGCGAGCCAGAGAGTCTGATCAACGCCTCCGACGTCCCCCCTGCCGGAGGCAGACTGCACGAAACCGCGACCCCGGCGCTCACCGCCCCTTCAGGCGCCGGGGTTAGCGGCGTGGGTCTGGAGGCAGGTCACCTCGGAGACAAGCCAGGTCACCTCGGAGACAAGCCATGGGCAAGACGAAGGCACTCCAGCAACGCATCGTCGGCAAGACCAGACAAGCCGTCGGCGAGATCATCGGCGACCAGGATCTGCACGACGCCGGCAAGGCCGAGGCCGAGCGCGGCCGTGACGAACAGGACAGGCCGAGCAAGCTCAACCCGCTGAAGAAGCTCAAGCAGCTGACGTGAACGCAGAGCCGCGACCAGCACTTGCCAATGCAGTGCGGCGCACCGACGAAGGCCTGTCGCGGGTCAAGGGGCGACGACGACGTTCGCGCTGGATTGCCGCCGTCGCGCTCGGCCTGATCAGCAGCACCTTCTCGACCATCGTCAGCCAGCTCTTCGCCGCCCGGATCGGCCGCGATGCCGCGGTCGACTGGATGACGGTCGCTGCCATTCCCGCGCGCGACTGGGCGATCAGCGCAGAGCCGTCATGGAGCGCGATCCTGACCGGGATCGCCTTTCATCAATGGGCGGATTTTTCCTGGGCGCTGGTGTTCTTCGGTGTGCTCGGACGCTGGACCGCCGACTTGCGGCCGGCGACCATCCTGCTGCTCGCGCTGCCCTGGGCCGCGTTCTCGTCAGCCACGGAGTGGTTCGTGCTGGTGCCGCTGTTTCCGTTCTGGCAGCCGCTGT
>NZ_AJQF01000353.1:0-43916 GCF_000261705.1 Bradyrhizobium genomosp. III
ACAGGGATGCGGACCAGACCTATATCCGTCACATGACGGCGCATCATGCCCAGGGTATCGAGCTGGCCCGGATCGCCGTGGAGCGCGCCCAGGGCCCGCATCTGCGCAAGCTCGCGATGCTGATGGTCGCGAGCCAGGCCGGCGAGATCAGGATTTTCGAGAACTGGTGGCTGAGCTGGTTCGACACGGAGATGCCCGACTGCAGCACCGAAGAGCGTGCCGCCATGCCGGGCTTCCTGGCTCAGGCCGAGATGCGACAGGTCAAGGCCGCGCCGGCGGACCGGTTCGATGCGGTGTTCGTCGAGACCATGAGCAAGCATCACATGGGCGCGGCCAGGATGGCCGACCGGATGTGGCGCAGTGGCGGAGACCCACGGCTGCGCCTCATGGCGCATGCCATTCGTCACGCCCAGCAGGGCGAGATCGCGCTGATGCACGATGCGAGCGGCATTTCGGCCGTCGCCACGGCCGTCCGCAACATGCTCGCCGACAACGTCAATTGAGCGGATCGCCCCCTACTCCCGCCAGAACTCGGCCAGTTCTTCCGTTGTCACCAGGTCGACCTGGCCGTGAAAGCGGGTGCGGTACATCGTCATGAGCGCGTCGTGCCCGACGTCGGACGAGCTGCACAAGGCGTCCTCGACGATCACGACCCTGAAGCCGAGATCGACAGCGCTCAGGACCGTCGAGAGCACGCAGACGTCGGTTTCGGCGCCCGAGATCACGACCGTGCCGACGTTCTTGTCGATCAGCCGGCCCGCGAGGGCGGGATTGCTGAATGCGGAATAGGCCGGCTTGTCGATCATTGCAGCCGGCGGAACGAACTTGCTCAGCGCGGGCACGAGCTCGAGCGCGGATGGCGGCAGATGCTTGCGCGTGGCCTGGCTCCAGCGATGAAAATAGCTCTGCCACTGGCCCGGGCGATCTTCCGGATCCTGCGGCGTGATGAAGCGCGTGAAGATGGTTCTGGCCTGGTGGCGCGCAACGATCGAGGCGATCGTCGGCAGAACACGCTCCATCCACGGCGTCGCCCACAGACCGCCGGGGGCGAAAATGTTCTGCATGTCGATGCAGAGGTGAACGGCCTCCCTGATCTCGGCCACTTCCGACGTGCTGTCCCTCATCGTCCTCCACCATCAAGCGCATTCGGCGATCCATTGCGAATGCGAAGGCGAAGGCTTTGGTTCCGAACCGCCGCGGTGCAGAGGCAGACTTGGAACCCGCGACGCGCGGTTACGCCGGCGTTGCGGCCGGCGCCACGTCGAGGCGAACCGCGATCCCATTCAGCTCCGGGCCTGGCGCCGGGTAGAGCTTCATGACGAGCGGATCATGGCCGGGGACGATGTGGTCCGCGTCAGGCGCCGCGGCGCGCAGCTTGTCGAAGCCCACAAGCATGTCGCCGACATGAAACGCCGTCGTGAACGGACGCTCGCTGGTCATGTTCTCGTAGAAATGACTGACGTCGGAGGCGAGCACGACAGGGCCGCGGCGTGTGTTGACGCGGACGAATTGAAGGCCTGCGGAATGGCCGCCCGCCGCATGGACCGTCAGCCCGGGCGCAATCTCGGCGTCGCCGTCGTAGAACAGCACCCGGCGCGCGTAATTCAGCCGCACGATCCCGCAGACGTCCTCGACCTCGAACGAATGCGACAATCTCGGATATTGCATATAGCGGCCGGTGGCATAGGCGAGCTCGCGTTCCTGCAGATGAAATCGCGCGTTCGGAAATCGGTCGAAATTACCGACATGGTCGTAGTGCAGATGGGTGAGGATCACGTCCCCGACATCGGCGGGGTCGATATCGAACGCGGCAAGCGTCTCCACCGGGCAGCGCAGGAAACTCCGCCTGCGCTGCCTGGCCACTTCCGCGTTGAAGCCGGTGTCGATGACGAAGCTGCGCCCGCCTCCCCGCGCCAGCCACATGAAATAGTCCATCGGCATCGGTCCGTCATGCGGATCGCCGCCGATGAAGTGCTCGCTCCGCTGCGCATCCCGCGTCGCATAGCGGATCGCGAAGAGCTCGTAGTCCGGGTCAGCCATGGGATTTGCTCAGGACCCCGCCGCGTCAACCTCGTTGAAGGCCTCGCGCGCATTGCGGAAGGCGTCGATGCCGGCGGGAACGCCGCAATAGACCGCGACCTGAAGCAGGATCTCCTTGATCTCCTCCTTGGTCAGCCCGTTCTTCAGGGCGCCCTTGACGTGCAGCTTCAGCTCATGCGGCCGGTTCAGCGCGCCGAGCATCGCCAGATTGACGATCGAGCGCGTGCGCCGGTCGACGCCGGGCCGCGTCCACAAGGCACCCCAGCAGAATTCGGTCGACCATTCCGCCATGGTGCGCGTGAACTCGTCGGCCCCGGCAATCGACTTGTTGACGTAGTCCTCGCCGAGCACCTCTTTACGAACTTTGAGGCCCTTTTCGAACAGTTCGGTCTTGCTCATGATCGTCCCTTTCAGGTCTTGAGAGAGTTGAGTTGGAAGTTGATTAGCGCGATGCCGGTCGCAGCGATTGCAGGAAATTGCCGACGTCGTCGACCGAATCGAGCCGCCAGATCGCGTCGATGACGCGGTCCGCATCCCAATCGCTTCGACCTGTCCGCATGGCCTCGCGCAGCTTGGCCTCGAGGTCGCGGTCTGTGAGCGGCGCGGCGAGACTGCCACGCGGCGCGATCACGGTCTCGGTGAGGACCTCACCGGACGACAGGCGCAACGTCACGCGCGCGGCACCATCCGGCATCGCGCCATCGAGCACCGCCCTCACCTTCTGCCGCAGCTGCGCGATGTCGGACCGGACCACCGTCTCATGCGCGAATTCGGCAACCCCGGCCGTGCCGAGCAATAATCCGCAAGCCACGCAATGATGGATGCTGACGCGCGCATCGCGCTCGTTATTGACCGGGCGATCGCCGCGCGCCAGCAGCAGCGCCGAGCCCTGCACCGTCACCAACTCGATCTGGTCGACCCGCCCGCCGATGCGCTGGCGCAACGAGAGGCAGGCGTCGATCACCGCGTGAAAGACAATGCCGGCGGGATACGGCTTGTAGGTGTTCTTCGCAATCTCCCAGGTCTTGCCGAGACCGTCGAGCAGGCGAGCAATATCGGGCTCGTCCCCCATGGTACGCGCCCAGCCCAGCGGGCCTTCAATGGCGCGGGGCGCCGCCTCGTAGCCCTGCTGCGCCAGCAGCGCCGCGAACAATCCGTTCCGAGCCGCGTTGCCCACGCTGACATTCTTGGCGGCACTGGGCAGGTTCTCGACATTGCCCGCCGACTGGCTGGCCGCAAGCCCGATCGCGTTTGCGATTCCCGCAGCGGGCAGGCCCAATAGTTTCGCGCACGCCGCCGCCGCGCCAAAAATCCCGCAGGTCGAGGTGATGTGCCAGCCGCGCGCGTAGTGGTGCGGCGAGACTGCATTGCCGATGCGGCACTCCACATCCACGCCGAGAATGAACGCGGTCAATACATCCCGCCCCGACAGTTTGCGCATCTCCGAAAGCGCCAATATCGGCGCGGCAACCGGCGCGGCGGGATGAATGATTGTCTCGGGATGGGTGTCGTCGAAGTCGAGCAGATTGGCCGAGATGGCATTGAGAAATGATGCACACAACGCATCCATCGGCTGCGAGTGACCGATGACCGTCGATGTCGCGGCCCCGGTGAACGGCGACAGCGTGCGCATCGCCGCGATCACGACAGGATCGCGCGCGGAGCCGAGCGCCGTCGCGAAGAAATTGAGAATCGATCGCCGCGCCTCAAGGCTCTGCGCCTCGACGTCCGTCCATGACGAGGCAGCGACGAAATCGGCGAGCGTCTTGCTCACACTCGGAATTGGGACTGGCGGCACGCGGGGCGTCTTCCTCATTTTGTTCGAACCTTATGCCGATCCGCGGCAAACTGTCGACCCCAAAATGTTATGCTTGACAGCTTGTCTGACAATCATAACAATCCGGCCCGTTGGCGCGGGGTCCCCGCTGCCACGACGACGGCGGCCGAGACGGCCGGCCGGCGACAACGATCGACCAACGAGATCAAGAAGGCGCGCCCGTCACGGGATCGCGCGACAGGGAGCAGACGATGGCGGGAGAGATTCTCGGCGTAATCGGCACGGGCCGCATGGGCGGTCCGATGGCGGGACGATTGATGGACGCGGGCTATTCGCTCGTCGTCTATGACACGCAGGCCGAGGCGACTCAGCCGCTGGTCAAGCGCGGCGCGCTCCTCGCCAGCTCGCCGGCCGACGTCGCCTCACGATCAGACATCGTGCTCGCCAGCCTGCCGACGCCCGACATCGTCAAGGCCGTTGCGCTCGGCCAGGATGGCATCGGCAGCGGCAACCGTGCGAAGATCGTCATCGATCTCTCGACGTCGGGTCCAGGCGCTGCGAAGCTCGTTGCGGAAGGCTTGAAGGCCAAGGGGATGACCCTGGTCGATGCGCCCGTGAGCGGCGGCATCAAGGGCGCCGTCAACGGCACGCTGGCGGTGATGGTCTCGTGCCCGCAGGCGACTTACGACATCGTGCAGCCGATCCTGAAGAACTTTGGCAAGCTGTTCTACACCGGCGACAAGCCCGGCGTGGCGCAGACGGCCAAGCTCGCCAACAACCTGATGGCGGCCGCAGCGCTCGTGATCACCTCGGAAGCCGTCGCGATGGGCGTCAAGGGCGGCGTCAACGCCAAGGTGCTGATCGACATCATCAACGCCAGCAGCGGCCGCAACAGCGCCTCCGAAGACAAATTCCCCCGCGCGGTGCTGCCCGGCACCTTCGATTTCGGCTTCGCCACCGGCCTCTCCTACAAGGACGTCCGTCTCTGCGTGGACGAGGCCGAGGCCATGGGCGTGCCGATGGTCTGCGGCGCGGTGGTGCGGCAGATGCTCGCGATCACCAACGCCAAATACGGCGCCTCATCCGACTTCACCTCGATCGCCAAGGTGCTCGAGGAGTGGGCCGGGGTCGAGATGCGCGGCTGATCGCGCAAGCCAGGGAGAGCGACCCGCGATGACGATCGGTCCGACCGCATCAGGCAAGGTCCCGCTCGCGCGTCAGATGGCGCGGAGCGTGCTTGCGCTGGATATTGGCTATTTCGGGCAGGACGTCATTGCCAAGGCAAAGCTCTGCCTGCTCGACTTCCTGTCCTGCGCCTTCGAGGCCGGCCATCATCCCTGGAGCCGCCAGGCGGTTGCGATTGCGCAGGCCGGCGGCAGCGCAACGATCATCGGGACGTCGCAGCTTTCCTCGCCGGCCGACGCAGCCTTCGCCAATGCCGTCATGGGGCACGGCCTCGTGCGGGAAGACATGCATGCGGCCAGCATCGCGCACCACGGCGTCGTGATCTGGCCGGCCCTGCTCGCGCTGTCGGAACAGACGCCGCTGCGCGGGGACAGGCTGCTCGCGGCCGCCATCATCGGCTATGAGACCGGCGCGCGGATCGGCCGCGCGCTGCTGACCTCGGACCTCGCACGCCTCTATCGCCCGACGGGCCTCGTGGCCCCTCTGGGCGCAGCGCTCGCGGGAAGTTTCGCGCTCGGCCTCTCCGAGGCCCAGGCGACCAGCGCCATCGCGATCGCGGCCAATACCTCCAGCGGTCTCAACGAGTGGCCGCATGCCGGCGGCTCCGACATGTATTTCCATCCCGGCTTTGCCGCCGGCAATGCGATCAAGGCAATTGGCCTTGCCGCGGCCGGCGCCTTCGGCTCGGAAACCATACTGGAGGGTGAAGCTGGCCTGTTCGCCGCCTATCGCCGCCAGCCCGCGCCGGAGAGCATCGCGCTCTTCCCCAATGGCGAGTGCGAGATCATGGCCGTCTACAACAAGCCGGTCCCCGCCTGCAATTTCGCGCAGACAGCGGCACAGGCGGCGCTGCGCGTCTCGCACGAGCTCGCCAGCACCGACGAGATCGACCACGTCGTCATCCGCGCGCCCGACGCTGCGGTTCGCTATCCCGGCTGCGATTCCACGGGTCCCTACCGCAACGCGCTCCAGGCCAAGATGAGCATTCCCTTCAGCGTCGCGGCGACGCTGGCGCGGGGCGAGATCGAGGAAGAGAACTACGCCGAGCTCGATGATGCCGACATCATCCGCCTCGTGGCGGTCACCGATCTCAAGGCAGATCCCGCCTTCACCGCCGCCTTCCCCGGCAAGCAGGGTGCGGAGGTCACCGTGCAGCTGCGCGGCGGCCGGACCATCCGGCACGCTCTGCCCGACGTCATCGCCGCAACACCTGCCAATATTCGCGCACGCTTTCGCAGCTCGGCAGCCGGAGGCCTCGGCGAGGATCGCGTGCGGCGGCTCGAGCAACTCATCGACGATTGCGAGCAGCTCGGCCATGCAGGCGACATCGCCGCGCAGTGCCGCCTGAATGCAACGGAACGGGCTTTACGACCGGCATCATGAGAAGTGCCGGAGAGTACGGGGGAAACATGGTCGATTTCGAGACCAGCTTAGTAATGCCATCGGCGCATGGCTGCCGGCAAGCCGATACTCGGAGGCCAGGCTGATGGAAGGCTTTCTGCAAGCGCTCGCCGCGGGGCTTTTGATCGGCGCCGTCTACGGCCTGATGTGCGTCGGGCTCGGCCTGATCTTCGGCGTCATGCGCGTCATCAACTTCGCCCATGGCGATTTCATGATGCTTGGCATGTACACCGCCTTCTATCTCTTCACCGCCGCCGGCATCCAGACGCTGTTCGGCAATGCCGTGGGGCCCTTCGTCGCCATCCTGCTGGCCGGGCCGGTGCTCGCCGTGTTCGGCTATTTCGTGCATCTGGCTTTGATTTCGCACGTCTCCGGAACACGTACTGCCTCGCTCGAAGGCGAAGGCCATTACGCCCAGCTCATCCTCACGCTCGGCATCGCGCTGATCCTGCAGAACGGCGGCCTCATCGTGTTCGGCTCGGTGCTGGCCTCGATCCGTACGCCGCTGTCGAGCTCGGCGTGGGAGCTCGGGCCCTTCTTCGACATGAGCATCTTCCTCAACAAGGCCCGCAGCATCGATATGATCGTCTCGCTGGCGATCATGATCCTGCTCTCGCTGCTGATCACGCGCACGCGGATCGGCAAGTCGCTCCGCGCCGCCGCGGACAATCCGACGGCTGCGACCTATATGGGCATCGACGTCGACCGCGCGCATCGCACCGCCTTCGCACTCGGCTGCGGCATCACCGCGATTGCCGGCGGCCTGCTCGCCACCAACTACCCGTTCCACCCCTTCGTCGGTCTCGAATACGTCATCGTCATGTATGCCGGCGTCGTGCTCGGCGGCATGGGCAGCATCATCGGCGCCTTCTGGGGCGGCATGACGATCGGCCTCGTGCAGCAGATGTCGACGCTGATCCTGCCGACGCAGTTGCAGAACGCCGCGATCTTCGCCGTCTTCCTCCTCATCATCTTCTTCCGTCCGCAAGGCTTCTTCGGGCGCATGGTTGAGAGGACGTGACCATGCTCCGGATGCGCTCCTTTCTGCCTCCCCTGCTCTTCACGCTCGCCTATGCGGTCGTGTCGCTCGGCGTCACCAACTCCTACTACCAGCTGATCCTGACGCTGGTGCCGGTGTGGGCGGTGTTCGGGCTGTCGTGGAATCTGCTCAGCGGCTATACCGGCCTGATCTCGTTCGGCCACGCCGCTTTCTTCGGGATCGGCGCCTACGCGACCGCGCTCGGGCAGATCTATTTCGACATCTCGCCCTGGCTGCTGATTCCGGTCGCCGCCATGCTCGGCGGTATCGCCGGCCTCCTGATCGGCTTTCCGACCTTCCGGCTGCAAGGCCACTACTTCGCGCTGGCGATGCTCGCCTATCCGCTCGCCATTCTCTACGTGTTCGAGTGGCTCCGCGTCCAGGAGGTGACGCTTCCGATCAAGCGCGAGGCGCCGATCGCCTATATGCAATTCGCCGATCCGCACCTCTACACGCTGCTGGGGCTGGCGCTCATGCTCGCCACCATCGTGCTGACGCAGGTGATCGAGCGATCGCGCTTCGGCATGGCGCTGCTCGCGATCAAGCAGAACGAGGCTGCGGCCGAGGCGGCCGGTATCAATACGCTCGCCTGGAAGCTGCGCGCGATCACGCTGAGCGGGGCGATCGCCGCCGCCATCGGCGGATTTTACGCGCAGGTGCTGCTGGTCGTGACCCCGGCATCGGTGTTCGGCATGCTGGTGTCGGCGCAGGCGCTGACGGTCGCGATGTTCGGCGGCGTCGGCACGGTCTGGGGCCCGGTGATCGGCTCGGTGATCCTGATCCCGCTCGCCGAGATCCTGCACGCCGAGGCCGGCGCGCGCATCCCCGGCATTCAGGGCGTCATCTTCGGTATTGCCATCGTCTGCGTCATCCTGCTGGCGCCGGAAGGCCTGTTCTGGAAGCTGCGCGATCTCCTGCGCAAGCGGAGCGCGCCCAAGGCGGCGGTCAGTGATACCGCGGAAGCAGCAGCTGCCAACGTGACGGCCCTGAAGCCCGCCTCCCGGCAGCGTGCCGCCACCGGCGAGGTCGTCCTCGAAGTGAAGAACCTCTCGCGCTCCTTCGGCGGCCTGAAGGCGGTGCAAGATGTCAGCTTCAAGCTGCACAAGAACGAGATCCTCGGCATCATCGGCCCCAACGGCGCCGGCAAGACCACGCTGTTCAATCTCCTCAACGGCTTCCTCAAGCCCAGCCAGGGCGAGGTGCTGATCGACGGCCGCAACATGTCGGGCCAGCGGCCGCACGTGATCTGCGAGGCCGGCATCGGCCGCACCTTCCAGGTGATGCGGCCGTTCCTGCGCATGTCGATCCTCGACAACGTCGTGGTCGGGGCCTATGTGCGCGCCCGCACCGACGATGAAGCCCGCAAGCTGGCCGCTGACGCGGTCGCCCGCGTCGGGCTGTCTGCCGTGGCTGACCGTGTCGCCGGCGAGCTCTCGACCAAGGAACTGCGGCTGATGGAGCTGGCCCGCGCGATCGCCGGCCAGCCGCGCATCCTGCTGCTCGACGAGACGCTCGCGGGCCTCGGCCACGGCGAGGCGGACGAGGTCGTGGCCGTGATCCAGCAGCTCGCGCGCGATGGCATCACCATCGCCATCATCGAGCACACCATGCAGGCGATGGTCCGGCTGGTCGACAGATTCCTCGTGCTCGACCACGGCGCCGTCATCACCGAAGGCCTGCCGGAAGTGGTGACGCGCGACAACCGCGTGATCGAGGCCTATCTCGGCAAAAAGTGGGTGGGCCATGCTGCGAATTGAGGGATTGAGCGCGGGCTATTCGGCCAAGCCCGTCCTGAACGACGTCTCGATCAATGTCGGCGCGGGCCAGTTCGTCGCGATCGTCGGACCCAACGGCGCCGGCAAGACCACGCTGTTCAAGACGATCTCCGGCATCGTCAAGCCCAGCGGCGGCGCGATCACGTTCGACGGCGTCGACCTGCTCGCAGTGCCGCCGCCGCAGCGCGCCCATCTCGGCATCGCCCACGTCCCGGAGGGACGCCAGGTCTTTCCGTCCCTGACCGTGATGGAGAATCTGGAAATGGGCGCGATGACCGAAAGCGGCCGCCGCGACTGGCAAGCCAATATCGAGCGCATCTTCGAATGGCTGCCGGTGCTGAAGGAGCGCCGCGATCAATTCGCGGGCACGATGTCCGGTGGCCAGCAGCAGATGCTCGCGATCGGCCGCGGCCTCGCCTCCTCCCCGAAGCTTCTGATGCTGGACGAGCCCTCGATGGGGCTCGCGCCCTCGACCGCGGACTTCATCTTCGAGCGGCTGATCGAGATCCGCCGCCAGTCCGGGCTGACCATGCTGCTGGTCGAGCAGCGCGTCGCGGAAGCGCTGGAATCCGCCGACCACGGCTATGTCCTCGAAGCCGGACATGTCGTGCTCGAAGGCAACAACGCTACGCTGCGCGCCGATGACCGCGTGCGCAAAGCCTATCTCGGCATGTGACCAACACAAAAAACAAAGATCAGGGAGAAACAAAATGAACAAGACTTCAAAAGGACTGAGTCGCCGCACCGTGCTCTCCGGCGCCGCCGCCGTCGGCCTCGCCGGCGTTGCGCGCGCGCAGGCACCTGGCGAGATCAAGGTCGGATTGATCGTGCCGCTGTCGGGTATCTACACCCGCCCCGGCCAGGTGATGAAGATGGGCGCCGAGATGGGCATCGAACACATCAACGCGCAGGGCGGCATCAAGGCGCTCGGCGGCGCCAAGTTGAAGCTGGTCGTGATCGACTGCGGCGACACCACCGAGAAAGCCAAGAACGCGGCACAGCGCATGGTGGCGCAGGAGCCAGATCTGGTCGCGGCCACCGGCTCCTATCTGTCCTCCTTCACGCTGGCGGTCACCGAGGTGACCGAGCGCGCCGAGCTGCCTGTGCTGACGCTGTCCTATTCGGACCTGCTGACCGACCGCGGCTTCAAATACATTTTCCAGACCGCAGCGACCGCGAGCCGCCAGTCAGAGCTCGGCCTGCCGACGCTGATGAAGCTGGCCGAGAATGCCTCGGGCAAGAAGCCGAAGACCGTGGCGATGCTGATGGACAACACCGCAACGTCGGTGGCCACCGCCAAGGCGCTGAAGGAAAAGCTGTTCGCGCAGGAGGGCCTCCAGCTCGTGGTCGAGGAGGTCTGGACGCCGCCGCTGTCGGATGCGACGCCGCTGATCCAAAAAGTTCGCTCGGCCAAGCCCGATCTGCTGCTGTTCATGCCCAATGCGGTCTCGGACGCCAAGCTCGGCCTCGAGAAGATCAGCGAGTTCGGCCTCGGCCAGGGCAAGATCCCGACCGTGTCCTTCAGCATCACCATCGCCGAGCCCGACATGCTGCAGAGCGTGAGCCCGGAGACGGTGCAAGGCATCATGACCATCGTCGCCAATTGGGGCTCGAAGGGCCACGAGGCGCTGATCGCCGAGCTCAAGGCCAAATACAAGGAGCCCTGGATGACCCAGAACGTCATCTCGACCTATGGCGACATGTGGCTGATGAAGGAAGCGCTGGAGAAGGCCGGCAAGGCCGACCGCAATTCGGTCGCGCAGGCCTTCCGCACCATGGATGCCGGCCCGTCGAAATATTACCCGGGCGGCCAGCTCAAATTCGACGAGAAGGGCCGCCGCGTCGGCGCCGGCGTCGTCATCGTGCAATGGCAATCGGGCGTGCCTGTCACCGTTTATCCGCCCGAGCTCGCGCAGGCGCAGCCGTTCTGGCCGAAGAAATCCTAGGCGTCGCGCAAATCCTGGGGAGGAGACTGTCATGACTGCCAAGAGCAAGATCACGATATCGCGGCGAACCCTGCTGGCCGGCGCCTCCGGCACGCTGATCGCGTCCCGCGCCGGCTGGGCGCAGCAACCTTCGGAAGTGAAGGTCGGCCTGCTGGTGCCGATCTCGGGGCTCTATGCCCGCCCGGGAACGGTGATGCGCGAAGGCGCCGAGATGGCGATTGATCACATCAACGCGCAAGGCGGCGTCAAGGCGCTCGGCGGCGCCAAGCTGAAGCTCGTCGTGCTCGATTCCGGCGACACCACGGAGAAGGCCAAGAACGCGGCACAGCGCATGGTGGCGCAGGAGACCGATCTGGTCGCGGCGAGCGGCGCCTATCTGTCCTCGTTCACCCTCGCGGTGACCGAGGTGACCGAGCGCGCCAACCTGCCGATGCTCACCCTCTCCTACTCGGATCTCATCACCGAGCGCGGATTCAAATACGTGTTCCAGACCGCGGCCACCGCGGGGTCGCAGGCACGGCAGGCGTTGCCCCAGCTCATCAAGCTGGCGGAGACGGCCTCCGGCAAGCGGCCGAAGACGGTCGCGATCCTCACCGACAACACGGGGGCCTCGATCGCCTCCGCCAAGGCAATGCGCGAGGGCCTGCTGGCGGAGAACCAGTTGCAGCTGATCGTCGACGAGACGTTCACGCCGCCGCTGGCGGATGCGACGTCGCTGGTGCAGAAGATCCGTTCGGCCAAGCCCGACCTGCTGTTCTTCCTGCCGACGGTGATCTCGGATGCAAAACTGCTGCTCGAGAAGATGAACGAGTTCGGCCTCGGCCAGGGCAAGATCCCGACGATCTCGTTCGGCATCGCGATCGCCGAGCCGGACATGCTGCAGACTGTCAGCCCCGAACTGCTCCAGGGCGTGTTGACGTGCGTCGCCAGTTGGGGCGCCAAGGGCCATGAGGCGCTGATCGCCGAGTTGAAGACGCGCTACAAGGAGCCGTGGATGACGCAGAACGCGATCTCCACCTATGGCGACATGTGGGTGATCAAGGACGCGCTGGAGAAGGCCGGCAAGGCCGATCGCGTCGCCGTCGGCGAAGCGCTGCGCACCATGGATGGCGGCCCCTCGAAATATTACCCGCTGGGCGAGATCAAGTTCGACGAGAAGGGCCGCCGCGTCGGCGCCGGCATGACCATCGTGCAGTGGCAAGCCGGCGTGCCGGTGACGGTGTTCCCGCCCGAACTCGCGCTGGCAAAACCGTTCTGGCCCAAGAGTTGACCTGAGAGCTGACGGCGCCAAACCAAGAAACGGAGACCACAATGGACAAAGCGACCTACGACCGCGGCCTCGAAATCCGCAAGAGCGTGCTCGGCAACGAATTCGTCGACAAGGCGATCGCATCCGCCGACGAGTTCAACCGGCCGATGCAGGACCTCACCACGGAATATTGCTGGGGTTACGTCTGGGGCCGCGAGGGCCTCACACGAAAGACGCGCAGCTTCCTCAATCTGGCGATGCTCTGCGCACTCAACCGTCCTCATGAGCTGAAGACCCATGTCCGCGGCGCGCTCGCCAATGGCGCGACCAAGGAGGAAATCCGCGAGGTCTTCATGCAGGTCGCGATCTATTGCGGCGTGCCGGCCGGCGTGGATGCGTTCCGGAATGCGAAGGAAGTCTTCGCCGAGCTCGACAAGACGTAGCGGAGCGTGACTGCGATGAAGGGCAAATGGGCACTCGTGACCGGCGCGACCGCGGGCCTCGGCCTCGCCATCGCCGAAGGGCTTGCCGGCGCGGGCGCCAATATCGTCCTTCACGATCTCGACACGCCGAAGCAGGCCGCGGATGACCTCCGCGCCCGCTTCGGCGTCGAGGTCATCGCCGCCGGCGCCGATCTGTCCCGGCGCGAGGCGATCGAGGCCATGATGGCGGACCTGCTCGACCGCTGCGGCGCGATCGATATCCTCATCAACAACGCCGTCGTGCGGCATTTCTCTGCCATCGAACAGTTTCCGCCCGAGCGCTGGGATGAGGCCCTCGCCGTCAATTTGTCGGCGCCGTTCCACCTCATCCGCCTGGCGCTGCCTGCGATGAAGCATCGCGGCTGGGGCCGGATCGTCAACATGGGCTCGATCTATTCCAGCCGCGCGGTCGAGGACCGCATCGACTACGTCACCACCAAGACGGCGATTGCAGGCATGACCCGCGCCGTCGCCATCGAGACGGCACGCAGCGGCATCACCTGCAACACGCTCTGCCCAGGCACGCTGCCGACGCCCGCGATCCTGAACAAGATCGCGACGATGGCATCGAGCAGCGATCGTCCGGTCGAGGACGTGACGCGCGACTATCTCGGCGAGCGCCAGCCGACGCAGCGCTTCGTCGAAATGGACGCCGTCGCCGCCATGGTCGTCTTCCTCTGCGGTCCGGCCGCGAACGACATCACCGGCGCCAGCCTGCCGATCGACGGCGGCTGGTCGGTGGCATGAGAACTGGAATGGGAGTGCAGCGATGACTGAACAATCAGGCCAGACCGTGGTGCTGACGGGTGCCGCCGGCGGCATGGGACGCGCCATCACCAAGGCACTGCTGGATAGCGGCCGCCGCGTCGTGCTGGTCGATCGCGACGCCAAGGCGCTTGAAGAGCTGGCGGCGACGGCGGGCGATGCGGTGTTTCCGATCCAGCTCGACGTCAGCGATGCAACGGCCGTCGATCGCCTGCCGGATGCCATTCCCGGTCATTTCAAGCCGGTCGACGTTCTCATCAACAATGCCGGCCACGACATCGGCGGCCGGACGCGCTTCGACATCGGTTCTGCGGACGACTGGTCCAGCATCATCCAGACCAACCTGATCGGCCTGATGCGCGTCACGCGCGCGATCCTTCCCGGCATGGTCCAGCGCAACGCCGGCCACATCGTCAACATCAGCTCCATCAACGCGGTGCGGATCGTGCCCGACATGGCGGCGTACAGCACCAGCAAGGCGGGCGTGCACATGTTCACCGAGACCCTCCGGGGCGAGCTGGCGGAAACCGCGATCCGGGTGACCGAACTGCAGCCCGGCCTGACCCGGACCAACATCATCCTGACCCGCTACCGCGGCGATCAGCAGAAGGAAAAGGACTATTTCGACCAGTTCAGGATGGCGCTCGATCCGGCCGATATCGCCCGCTCGATCGTCTTCGCGCTCGACCAGCCCGCCCACGTTCAAATTGCCGAAATGATGATTCTGCCTGTAAACCGGTACTGAGTTTTCCCGAACAGGACCCGGACATGGAAAGACGCAACGAATTGCAGTCGACACTCCGCATCGAGGACGTCCCGACCGTCCGGGCGATGGTGGCGCAGAAGCTGCGTGAGGCGATCATGTCGGGAACGCTGAAGCCGGGCCAGCGCCTGGTCGAGCGCGAGCTCTGCGAGATGATGGGCGTCAGCCGCCCCTCGATCCGCGAAGCGCTGCGTGCGCTCGAAGCCGACGGGCTGGTCAATACGGTTCCGCACCGCGGCCCCGTGGTGTCCACGATCAGCCTCGAAGAGGCCCGGCAGCTCTACGCGGCGCGCGCAGTGCTCGAAGGATTCGCCGGCCGCGAATGCGCCAGGCTTCACGACCCCGAAGTGGCACGCCGGATCGGCGACGCCCTGACACGGCTGAAGGCGGCCGCGGCCAAGCAAGACCTCGTCGGATGCCTCGAAGCCAAGACCGATTTCTACGCGGCGCTGATCGGCGGCTGCCGCAATGCGTTTATCCAGCGCATGCTCAAGCCGCTGCACGATCGCATCCAGCTGCTGCGGATCACCTCGATGTCGCAACCGAAGCGGATCAACAAGAGTCTGCGCGAGGTCACCGCGATCTGGCGTGCGATCCAGAACGGCGATCCGGATCTCGCCGAGCGTTGCTGCGTCGACCACATCAACGCGGCCGCGGTGGCCGCGCTCGACATGATCGAAAAATCGTCGGCGGCCAAGGAGGCGGCGCCTTCCGACGACTAGAATAATGCCGCCAGGGAGTGTTCGATGAAGTTTCTCGTACGATCGCTGATCCTGTTCCTCCTGCTTCATCCCTGCGGCGCAGCGCTCGCTGACGACTTTCCCAATCGCCCGGTCACGATGATCGTGCCGTTCTCCGCCGGCGGTCCCGGCGACGTCATCGCACGTATCCTCGGCAGCGCCATGAGCGCAACGCTGAAACAGTCCATCGTCATCGAGAATGTCGTCGGTGCCGGCGGCACGCTGGGCACCAACCGCGTCGCCAAGGCGGCCGCGGATGGCTACACGCTGCTGCTGATGCATGTCGGCCAGGCCACCGCGCCTGCCCTCTACGCCAAGCTGCCGTTCGATCCGGTCGGCGATTTCGCACCGGTCGGGCTCGTCACCGACGTCCCGATGATCCTGGTGGCGCGACCGAATTTTCCAGCCAAGGATCTCGGCGAGCTGGTCGCGCACATTCGCAACGCCGGTGACAAGATCACTTTCGGCAATGTCGGTCTCGGCTCGGCCTCGCAGCTCTGCGGCCTGATGTTCATGAGCGCCACCGATACCAAGCTCACCCCGATCTACTACAAGGGCGGCGGACCGGCGCTGAACGACGTCATCGCAGGCCACATCGACGTCTATTGCGATCCCGCGACAGGGCCGACGCCGTACATCCAGTCGAAGACGATCAAGGGCTATGCCATCACCAGCAAGACGCGTGTCGCGACGCTGCCTGATGTGCCGACCTCGACTGAAGCCGGCGTTCCCGAGTTCAATGTCACGACCTGGTACGGCCTCTACGCGCCGCGCGGCACGCCCAAGCCCGTCGTCGACCATCTCGTGGGCGCACTGCAGACGGCGCTGAAGGATCCCGCGCTGATCAGCCGCTTTGCCGAGCTCAGCATGGCGCCGGTCGAGCCCGAGCGCGCGACGCCGGAAGCCCTCGAAGCTTTTCTGAAAGCCGAGATCGGCAAATGGGGACGGATCATCAAAGCGGCCGGAATCGAGCCGCAGTAGGCTCGGCCATCTCCGGACCACGTCCAGAAAATATCCGTGATCTCAAAGGGAAAATTGGCTTCGGTACGCTCGGAGGACGGTCGCGTTTGGAGTTCAGGCGCAATTCCAGCTGATCGGTGCACTTTTCCGTAAATCGGCCGAGCCCCATTGCGGGGCTCCGCCGCGCGGCGTAACTTTCAACCAAGCGTAGCTCATTCGAAAGCATCTATCGGGTTCGGCCTAGCGGGAGACAGCGATGGCAGATGTCCCATGGCACCTTTCCGGTGACTATTTCGAGAATTGCAGTTGCAGCATCGTGTGTCCCTGCCTGGTGTCGGCGGCGCCCCCGTTGACCGCACGACCGACCGAGGGCTTCTGCAACGTACCGCTGATCTTCCACATCGAGAGCGGCCGCTACGGTGACATCGAGCTGGATGGACTTAATGTCCTCGTCGTCCTCCACGCACCTGGGGTCATGGCAGACGGAGATTGGTCGATCGCCGCCTATATCGATCAGCGCGCCAGCGATGAGCAGACCGAGGCCCTGGCTGCGATCTTCACCGGCGGTGCCGGCGGTCCGATGGCCGCGTTCACGCCGCTGATCAGCAAGAACCTGGGGGTACGCAAGGTCCCGATCACGTTCCGGATCGACGGCAAGACGCGGTCCGCGGAAATTCCCGGCATCCTGCACATGTCCGTCGATCCCCTGCCAACCATGCATCCGAGCGGGGAGATGTGGGCGAACATCGGCCATCCGGTCAGCCCCGATGCCATGGTGATGGCCGTCGGCGCCGCCGGCAATACCTTCAGCGATCATGGCATGCGCTGGGATAATTCCGGCAGGAACGGCCTCTATGCGCCGATCCGCTGGTCGAACCAGGCGTGATGTAAACTTCCGATACCGGCCGGCGTCAGGCCCGGCAATTTCGATCGCCAATGACGGACAACCCACTGGAAACCGTGCTGCGTCGCGATCGCTGGATCGTCGGCGGCGCGATCGGCCTCATTGTCGGGCTGGCATGGAGCTATGTGCTCTGGCTCGCCAACGACATGGACATGGGCGGCATGGACATGGCCGGATTCCGCATGATCCCGGCCGGGATCGGAATCATGCTGCCGACGAGCGAGCCGTGGCGAACATTCGAGTTCGCCTACGTGATGCTGATGTGGGCGGTGATGATGATCGGAATGATGGCCCCTTCGGCCGCGCCGATGATCCTGATGTACGCCCGCGTAGGCCGACAGGGCAAAGCACAGGGCAAGCCGTTCGCCGCGACCGGCTGGTTTGCCGCCGGTTATCTCCTCGCCTGGTGCGGCTTTTCGCTGGCGGCCACCCTTCTTCAATGGGCGGTCGAGCGCGCCACCTTGCTGGATTCCCGAATGGCGCTCGCAAGCAACCTGCTCGGCGCCATCGTGCTGGTCGCGGCTGGTGTCTATCAATGGACACCGCTGAAGGACGTCTGTCTCGCCCAATGCCAGTCGCCGTTTCTGTTCCTGATGCGCCATGGCGGCTTTCGCGGCGACCTGCGCGGCTGCCTGCTGCTGGGACTTCGGCACGGAGGCTATTGTGTCGGTTGCTGCTGGGTTTTGATGGCGCTGTTGTTCGTAGGCGGAGTGATGAACGTGCTCTGGATCGCGGTTTTGGCGCTGCTTGTCCTCCTGGAGAAAGTTACGCCGGTCGGACGATGGATCGCGCGCGCTGCCGGCATCGCATGTGTGGCCGCGGGCGCCTGGCTGCTGGTGCACTTGCCGCAGTGATGCAACCTGCTTGACGTTCAGTTCGATTTCTACGCTGGGCTGCGTCGCCCGTTCTCCGGCGCACCGCTGTCCGGCATTTTGCCTGCCCCGACCGCTCCCACGGGGCAAAGAACAATCACTTGAACGTTCGCAACTTCAGTTGAACCGCAAAACGGCTTGACGACGACGCCGACAATGAATGTAATGTTATAACATTACATATCCGGTCCCAATGCCCCCGCGTCACTCTATCCCCTTGAAAAGACTGTTCGATCTCCATGCAAAAACTCCCCGTCACCGTCTTGTCCGGCTTCCTCGGGGCTGGAAAGACCACTTTGATGAACCACGTCCTGAACAACCGGCACGGCCTGAAAGTGGCGGTGATCGTCAACGACATGAGCGAGGTGAACATCGATGCGGATCTGGTCCGTGGTGGCGGTGCGAACCTGTCCAGGACTGACGAGAAGCTCGTCGAGATGACCAACGGGTGCATCTGTTGCACGCTGCGCGACGACCTGCTGAAGGAGGTGCGCGCCCTCGCCGAAAACGACCGGTTCGATTATCTGCTGATCGAATCCACCGGCATCTCCGAGCCGCTGCCGGTTGCTGCGACCTTCGACTTCCGTTCCGAGGACGGCGAAAGCCTCTCCGACGTGGCACGCCTCGACACCATGGTCACCGTGGTCGACGCGGTGAATCTGCTGAGGGATTATTCATCGACGGATTTCCTGGAGCAGCGCGGCGAAGCGCTTGCGCACGACAAGCGCACGCTGGTCGATCTGCTCGTCGAGCAGATCGAATTTGCCGACGTGATCGTGCTCAACAAGGTCGATGACGCCTCGCCGGCACAACGCGAAACAGCGCGAAAGATCATCCGCGCGCTCAATCCGGAAGCGGAGTTGATCGAAGCCAACCACAGCCGGGTCGCCTTCGATCGCATTCTCGACACCGGCCGGTTCGACTTCGAAAAGGCGCAGGCGCATCCACTCTGGTTCAAGGAACTCTACGGCTTTGCCGATCACGTGCCGGAGACGGAGGAATACGGCGTGAGCAGCTTCGTCTATCGGGCGCGCCGGCCGTTCGATCCCGAAAAATTCGACAAGTTCGTGCGAGAGCCCTGGCCCGGTGTCATTCGCGCCAAGGGACATTTCTGGCTGGCGACGCGGCCGCAATGGCTGGGCGAGATCAGCCAGGCCGGCGCGATCACGCGCACCGAGGCCCTTGGATTCTGGTGGGCGAGCGTGCCTGCGGAACGCTGGCCGGACGACCCGTTTTGGCGCAAGCGGTTGCGTGCGAACTGGAACGACATCTATGGCGATCGCCGCCAGGAAATCGTGTTCATCGGCGCGGGCATGGACGAGAGCGCGCTCCGCGCACGCCTGGATGCCTGCCTTGTCCCGGGCAAGCCGGCCATGAACGTCACGGAATGGGCGAAGCTTGCAGACCCGTTTCCAGTCTGGCGGCGCGCGAACGAAGTTTTGGAGCGCGAATGACCAAAATCGTCCGCTTCGCCTCGAAATCCGAACTCGAGCGGCAGCGCCTCATCCGCGAGGCGCGTGCGATCTACGACAGCATCTTCCCACCGGACGCCCCTGCCGGCGGCTGCGCACATGATCCGTCAGATCAACGGGCGGCGCACGAGGCGGCCGCCGAAATTCTGCCCAAACAACGATAAGGGATGAAGGTGGTGCGCTCGGAGGGACTCGAACCCCCACGATTTTACTCACTGCCACCTCAAGGCAGCGCGTCTACCAGTTCCGCCACGAGCGCTTTGGGGATGCCGGCTTGAGGCTTGAAGGCCGGCCGGATCAACGGCGCCGATCTAACAAATCCATCAGAGGGGTACAAGCCTGCAAAGGCCCTGAATTCCACAGCTTTGCAGGAAAGTTCCTGGCCTTCCCCCCGAATCGGCCCTTACCGCCGGCCCAGTGCCCCTACCGTGTACCGGGCCGCGACCGCGTGCTCCCGGCCTATCGGGTCCCCGGGCCGCTACCGCGTGCCCGGCGTGCGCGGCAGCATCTGCTTGACCTCGACCGCGATCCGGTTGCGGTCGACCAGCACGACGCCGGAGGCGACCGGCAGATTATTGGCCAAAACCTTGACCTCATCGGCCTCGGTTGCGTCCAGCTCGATGATGGCGCCGCGGGAAAGACGTAATACTTGATGGATCGGCATCGTGGTCGTCCCGAGGACGACCATGAGATCCACGGTGACTTTATCGAGAGTGGGCACTGTCAGGACCGCCGCAACCAGGGACTAAGGACCAAGGACTTAGAACAAGCCCTTGGCATTTGCGCCTGCAATGATCACCACGTTATGGTTAGCCAATGGTTAATTTGCCCCAAAACCCGCGCCAAGAGCTGGATTTGACGTCATTTTCGGCGTCCCACGGCCAGCCCGTGGAGTGGCGAATCTCGGACGCGGCGGTGCCCTATCCGGAGGCGGTGGCCGAGATGGAAGCCCGGGTCGCCGCCATTGCGGCGGGCGAGGCCGCGGAACTGGTCTGGCTGCTCGAACACCCCCCGCTCTACACCTCCGGCACCTCGGGCAAGGAAGCCGACCTGCTCGATCCCCGATTCCCGATCTTCGCCACCGGGCGCGGCGGCCAGCTCACCTATCACGGGCCCGGCCAGCGGGTGGCCTATGTCATGCTCGACCTCAAGCGCCGCCGGCCGGACGTCCGGGCCTATGTCGCGAGCCTTGAGGAGCTGATTCTGCGCACGCTCGCCGCCTTCAACGTCCGGGGCGAGCGGCGTGAGGATCGGGTCGGCGTCTGGGTCAGGCGCCCCGACAAGGGCGAAGGTTACGAGGACAAGATCGCGGCGATCGGCGTGCGGCTGAAACGCTGGGTCTCGTTCCACGGCATCGCCATCAATGTCGAGCCGGAGCTGTCGCATTTCACCGGCATCGTGCCGTGCGGCGTCACTGACGCCCGCTACGGCGTCACCTCGCTGGTCGACCTCGGCCAGCTCGTGACCATGGCTGACGTCGACATCGCGCTTCGGCAGGCATTTGAGGAGCTGTTCGGGCCGACCAAAGCGTTGGTACCGGAAGCGGCCGCCTAGCATTTTTGTGGCGCCCAACCGCGCGCAGTCCCCGCTCGTCGCGGAATCGGCTATGCTCGCGTCAGGTGTCGCCCACGCCTCCCCCCTCCGCCGGGAAAGCAGACTTCATGCCGGGCGATGAGATCATCGGCCGACTGTTCGAGCGCCAGGCATAAGGAGGGATTGCGCTTTCTGCTCGCAATGGGAGGTTTTGACGATGAGATTGTCTGCACCGATCTATCATCTGAAGCGCAAGGCGAAGCGCCTGTCCCGCGAGGAAGGCATTCCGCTGCACGATGCACTTGATCGCATCGCGACGACGGAAGGGTTTTCCGCCTGGAGCATGCTCGCAGCGAAAGCCGCGGCCATCACGCCGGCGGGCAGGCTGTTTCCGCAATTCCGGCCCGGCGATCTGGTGCTGGTCGGCGCGCGCCCCGGCCAGGGCAAGACTCTGATGAGCCTCGAACTTGCCGTGGAAGCCATGCGGTCGGGCCATCGCGCTGCGTTCTTCTCGCTCGAATACACCGAGAAGGATGTTCTGGAGCGCTTCCAGGCGATCGGCGCGGACCCCGCGCAATTCCGCGAGCTCTTCGATGTCGATTGCTCCGACGCCATCAGCGCCGATTACATCGTCAAGGAGATGGCCGCGGCACCATGCGGCACGTTCGTGGTGATCGACTATCTGCAATTGCTCGACCAGAGGCGGGAAAACCCCGACCTCTCCGTTCAGGTTCGCGCGCTGAAATCGTTCGCACGCGACAAGGGGCTGATCGTCGCCTTCATCTCGCAGATCGATCGTTCCTACGATCCCGCAGTCAAGCCCTGCCCCGACCTCGACGATGTCCGCTTGCCAAATCCGCTGGATCTGAAGCTGTTCGACAAGACGTGCTTCCTGAACAATTCCGAAGTTCAGTTCAGGGCAGCAAGCTGACGATCAGGCCGCGGGTGAGATGGCTCTACCCGCGGCTTGCAGCCTCACGCCGCCTGCAGCGACACGTCGAGCTTGCCGGCGATGTAGCGGCGTTCCTGGGTGAGGCCGCCGAAACCGTAGGCATCGCCCTTGACCTCGTCGACATGCAGATAGGTCTCGGGATGCAACGGCCCCAGAATCTCGGCCATGCGCTTGAACATGGCGGCAAGATAAGCGGCCTTCTCGTCCTTGGTATTGGTGCCTTCGGTGACGTGGATGTCGATCCAGTAGCTGGCAAGCTTCTGCTCGGCGAGCGACTTGCCGCCGGCGAACCAGTCGTCGGCCTCGACCGACTTCACGATGATGGCAGTCACCTTGGGATCCTTGTGCAGGATCTTTGCGGTGAGCTCGGACACGGCGTTGGCGATCTCGGCCTTCAGCGAGGGCGACTGGCGGGACGAGGTGTAGGACACGGTGATCAGCGGCATGGTGGCTCTCCTCAAGATGCAGCGCGGGATTTGCCCGGCGTTGGTGAGAAGCTAGACCTCTCCTCGTCATATTGATATCTTATCTCTGTTGATACCAGTGATAACGATCTATAATGACAGCCACCCTCGATATCGCCACCATCAAGGCCTTCCTGCTGGTCGCCGACCTCCAGAGTTTTACGCGTGCTGCCGAGGCGCTGGGCACGACGCAAGCCGCTGTCAGTCTCAAGCTGCAGCGGCTGGGGGCGTTGCTGGGAAGACGCCTCGTCGAGCGCTCGCCACGCGCGGTCCGGCTCACTGCCGACGGCGCCAGCTTCCTCGATCGCGCCCGCGCGCTGATGGCGGCGCATGACCGCGCGCTGTCGGGCGAGGCCCCGGCCGCGCAATCGCTCTCGCTCGGCATCTCCGATCACGCCGCCGGCCCCGAGCTGGTGCCGCTGCTGGAACGCCTGCACGCGATGTCGTCAAATCTCACCCTCGCCGTCACCATCGGCTTCTCGCGCGAGATGCAGGACGCCTATGACGCCGGCGAGCTGGACGCTGTGATCGTCCGCCAGGAGGGCAGCCGCCGCGGCGGCGAGAGGCTGACCGAGGACGAATTCGGCTGGTTCGCGTCACGGCGTTTCACCCTGCCGAAGGGCGAAGCGCTGCCGCTCGCAACCCTCGCTCCGCCCTGCGGCGTCCGCGCCATCGCCGTGCGCGCGCTCGACAAGGCCGGCTTCGCCTGGCACGAGCGCTTTGTCGGCGGCGGCGTCACGGCGGTGGTCGCAGCTGCGCTCGCGGGACTTGCGATTGCGCCACTGGCGCGGCGGATCGCGCCTCCCGGGCTGGTCGATATTGGACCCGCGCACAGGCTGCCGAAACTCGGCAGCTCGAAGGTGATGCTACATTCGAAGGTCAGCGATCCCGCCAAGCTTGCGGCGCTACGCGCGGTGGCGGCGACGTTTCGGAGCGTCGCGGCCACCTGATGTCTCACAAAATCGCCTCGAACGCGCTGCGCAGCGTCTCGTGCCTGAATACAAAGCCGCGGCTCAGCGCCTTGTTGGGCAGCACGCGCTGACCGCCGAGCAGCAGCTCGTCGGCGAAGCCGCCGCCGATCCGGCGCAACAAGCCGCCGGGAATGCGGAAGATCGCCGGCCGATGCAGGCGGCGGCCAAGCTCCTCGGTGAATTTTGCATTGGTCACCGGGATCGGCGCGGTGGCATTGACGGGGCCCGACAGATCCGGCGTCGCCATCACATAGGCGATCAGGCGAATGAGATCATCGCGCTCGATCCAGGACATCCACTGCCGCCCGGTGCCGATGGGACCACCGAGGCCGAACTCGAACGGCGTCAGCATACGCGTGACGAAGCCGCCTTCGGTGCCGAGCACGAGGCCGATGCGCAAACAGACGACGCGCACGCCAAGCTCCTCCGCCGGCCGCGCCGCCTTCTCCCAGGCCGCGCAGAGCTCGTGGCTGAAACAGGCGTGCGACTTGGCCGACTCCGTCAGCACCTGGTCGGCCCACAATCCGTACCAGCCGATCGCGGAGCCGCTGACCAGCACCTCGGGCTTCCGATCGAGCCGCGCGATCAGTTTGACGATTTCGCCCGTCATGTCGATGCGGGAGCCAAGAATCTTCGCGCGCTTCGCCTCGGTCCACAAGCCGTTGCCAATCGGCTCGCCGGCGAGATTGACGATGGCGTCGATTGGCGTGTCCGCGGCGAGCTGATCGAGGCTGGTGATCAGCGTGACCGGCGGCGGCAGCATCTCCGCCTTCGCGGGATTGCGGATCAGCGCGATGACCTGATGCCCGGCGCCGCTGAGGCTCGCCGCGAGGCGACTGCCGATGAAGCCGGTGGCACCCGTTATCAGCACGGTCTTGCGGCCCGGGAGCTTTTCGACAAGCCCCTCGGCGGGAACGCTGCGCATCCGGCCGAGCCGGCGCATTGCGGCAAAATCCCTGAGGCCGCAGAGCGAGGCGCCAACCGCGCAGGCGGTCGCGGCGATGCTGAGCAGGCCCTGGTTCATGACGGTCACGCCAAAGGGCTGCATCGCCCAATCGGTCAGCACCGGCAGCAGCAGCACGAGAATGGCGCCGTAATTGATCGCGAGCAGCGTGTGGTTGATGCGCTCGCTCGGCGGCAGTTTCCGGCTCAGATCCTCCTCGACGAAATCCATCAGCGTGATGACGATCTCGGCGACCAGCACCGCGACGATCAGCAGCGCCAGCAATCCATAAACCTCGAGCCAGCCGAGCACGAGGAACAGCAAGGCATAGAGCATGTTGCGGATGCCATGCAGCTTGAGTTCGAAACGCTGCGACACCCGCCAGGCCAGGCGCTCGGTGAATTCGTGGTGATAGAAGGTGTCGAACACTCCCATCACGATCTGGATGGCGATGAGCGTCCACAATAGCGGCGTCATGATACGGCCTCCCTGAAGGTGGCGGACTGGTGGATCAGCGCGCCGTAACGAGGATGAATGACATCGAGGGTGAAGCGGAATGCGCCGTTGCCGAGGTCGCGGTGCGTCACCGTGAGATCGCCCGGGGTGAACCAGCGCGGCAACGGGATCCACAGGCGTCCGAGCTGGAGCCCATAACCGGCACTGCGGAAGGTCAGCGTCTGGTCCTCGACCGCGGTGCGGAGCGCCATCGAGACGCCGAAGCCGACATATTCCTCGAGCCCCGTCGGACCGGCAAAACGCTTGGCGGAATGGATCACGTGCGGAAAGCCGCGCTTGCGCGCGCAGATGCGGGTCCAGGTCTGACCGCCGGTCGTGCCGTCCTCGGTCACGGTGACGATCATGGGAACACCGGTGTCGCGGCCGGTCGGCAGCGGCCCGCCGATCAGGCGCGCAGCCTGGGCGAACCACCAGCCGATGTCGCTGAAGGAGACCTCGTCGACCACGCCGACATAGACGACGCTCTCGCCGTCCGCGACGCGTTTGGAGAAACGCCGCCACGTCGCCAGCGGCAGCCGGCCCCAATCCTCGTTCGACAGCAAAGTGCGGAAGCGGCGATCGTCGAGCAGTCGGGTGTGAGCGGAGGTCGATGCGTTGCAGCGTAACAATCTTGCCGACGTCATCGTACCCTCCTCAATACTATTTGGCCTTGCCCAACGGCAGCAGGTTGGCGATCTTCTCGCCAAGCCGCATCAAGGCGACCAGCCGCGGCCGCGGCACCTTCAGCATCTGCATGAACCAGTGATCGGCGAGCTCGGTGAAGGCGAGCATCTCCTTCAGCCGCTTGCTCGCGACCGGATTGATGGTCGGATCGCCGGCGGCATCGGACACGCACGCCCTGAGCGCCGCGATCGCCGGATCGAGCTCCCGCTCCTTGCGCCGCGCCGCTATTCTGGCGGCGACCTCCCAGATGTCGGTCTCGGCCTCGTAATGGTCGCGGCGGTCACCGAGGATCGGCACCCGCCGGATCAGGTTCCAGGCGAGCAGCTCCTTGAGCGAGTTGGAGACGTTCGAGCGAGCCATGCCGAGCGTGTCGGCGATGTCCTCGGCGGTCATCGGCGCCTCGGCAAGATAGAGCAGCCCGTGAATCTGGCTGACCGAGCGATTGACGCCCCACTCGTCCCCCATGTCGCCCCAATGCAGGATGAAGCGCTCGACGGCGGCGGGAAGTTTCTTCTTTCCGGTAATTTCTGTCATGACAGAAATATCTGACGATAATGTCCCCTTGTCAAGCGGGCTTCATCCCGTATACGGGTGCCGGATATCTGCCTAAAAATGTCCCAACTTCAGGGAACCATCCGCCTCCTGTGGCGTTTGCTCCCGTCGAGGCAGGGTCCCGGAATGATCGGAAAGTTCAGTCAACAGCGAGACTTGTTCGAGAGCGAGCGCAGTTTCCGGCTGTTGGTTGAGGGAGTTGCGGACTACGCCCTCTACATGCTCGATCCCAGAGGGATCATCACCAGCTGGAATATCGGCGGCGAGCGCATCAAAGGCTATTCGCCCGGGGAGATCCTCGGCCAGCATTTCTCCCGCTTCTACACCGAGACTGACCGTGCCAACGGCAGGCCGGCCCGCGCGCTCGGCATCGCGCGGGAAAAGGGCCGCTATGAGGAGGAAGGCTGGCGCGTCCGCAAGGACGGCACCTTCTTCTGGGCAAGCGTCGTGATCGACCCGATCTACGAGGACGGCGAGCTGGTCGGTTTCGCCAAGATCACGCGCGACATCACAGAACGCCGCAATACGCAGCTCAAGCTCGAGGCGATGCAGAAGCAGCTCGCCGAGTCCCAGAAGTTCGATGCGCTGGGGCAGCTCACCGGCGGGGTCGCGCACGACTTCAACAATCTCCTGATGATCATCAGTGGCAGCCTGCACATGCTGAAGCGGGGCCCCGACGACGCGGCCAAGGTTCAGCGCGCGATCTCGGCGATCGAGACCGCCACCAAGCGCGGCGCGGCGCTGACCAACCAGCTCCTCACCTTCGCGCGGCGGCAGAGCGTCAATCCGCAGGCGATCGATTTCGCCGAACGCATCGCGGCGATCCGCGAGGTGCTCGATGCCGGCGTCGGCAGTTCCGTACGCCTGGCCTTCGACATCGGCCCCGACGTCTGGCCGGTCAAGACCGACGCCTCCGAGCTCGAGACCGCGCTGCTCAACCTCGTCATCAATGCCCGCGACGCGATGCCCGACGGCGGCACGGTGACGATCGGCGCGCACAATGTCGTGCTGGACGAGGCGCCGCTTGCCGGCGACTTCGTCGCAATCGACGTCACCGATACCGGGCTCGGCATTCCCTCCGACGTTCTCGACAAGATCTTCGAGCCGTTCTTCACCACCAAGCCGATCGGAAAGGGCACCGGCCTCGGCCTTTCCCAGGTGCACGGCTTCGCCCATCAGGCCGGCGGCACCGTCAAGGTCGCAAGCGCGCTCGGCAAGGGCACGACGTTCACCATCCTGCTGCCGCGCGGAGAAGACACGCCGTTGCGAGAAGCGGCTGAAGGACCATCCTTCCAAGGCAGCGGCACGGTGCTGCTGGTCGAGGACAATCCCGACGTTGCGCTCGTCAGCATCGGTCTTCTGGAGCAGCTGGGCTACCACGTCCGCCGGGTCGCCGATGCCGAAGCCGCCTTGCGCGAGATCGAGAATAGCGGCGTCGACTTCGTGTTCTCGGACATCGTCATGCCCGGCAAGATGGACGGGCTCAGCCTCGCCCATCGCCTCCGTCAGATCCGTCCTGGCCTGCCGATCCTGCTCGCCACCGGCTACAGCGACGTCGCCGCCGGCGTGCGCGGCGATTTCCCGATCCTGCGCAAGCCGTACGAAATCCACGAGCTGAGCGAAGCGATCGCCAAGCTGCCGCGGTGAGGTTCTCGAGAGGTGAACACTTCGTAGGGTGGGCAAAGCGAAGCGTGCCCACCATCTCACGACGATCGCGAAAGTCGTGGTGGGCACGGCGCAAGAGCGCCTCTGCCCACCCTACGAGACCAACTTAGCCGCTCGGCATTTACCTTTCCATGCGGCCGGCGCACAGACAGCACCTACACCGTCGGCAACACCGAGAACGCTTCCCCTGCCCTGCGCAGGTTCAGCTCATCCGCGCTCGCGGTCTCGCTCGTCACGCTATCCACGCGCGAGGATGGCGGGCCGTGGCGGCACAGCGCGACCATGTCGGCGACATGCTTCGGTGCGCCCGCGAACAGCGCTTCGACGCAGCCGTCGCGGCGGTTGCGGACCCAGCCTTCGAGGCCGCTCGCAGTTGCCTGGTACTCGACCCAGGCCCGGTAGCCGACGCCCTGGACGCGACCGCGGATCATCACCTGGAGGATCGCCCGGCTCATTTTTTCAGCCCGAGAAAGTCGGCGCCGCGCGCCTTGACGTCGGCCTCGCGCATGACGCGGGTGGTCAGGTCCGATGATGCCAGACCTCTCAGCGCCTTCGGCGCCGTGCCTTCGCGCAGTGCCTTCTGCGTTTCATACACGGCTTGCGTCGCAGCCGCGATCGGCGCGTGGCCCTGAAGCGCGATACGCACGCGCTGACTGGCGAGATAGTCGAGCGAGCTCAGCTCCTCCGGCGCACCGCCAAGCACGATGGGCAGGCGCGTGGCGGCTGCGACGGCCTCGAGCTCCGCGCGCGACTTGATGCCGGTGAAGAACAGCGCATCGACCCCGGTCGCCTCATAGGCCTGCGCACGGCGGATCGCGTCCTCGATCGAGGTGATCGAGGCTGCTCCCGTGCGGCCCATGATGACCAGCGAGGCATCGCTGCGGCCATCGAGCGCCGCCTTCATCTTGCCGACGCCTTCCTCGAGCGAGATCAGCTGCGTCTTCGCCTCGCCGAAGGCGGCCGGCAGCAGCGTATCCTCGATGGTGAGGCCGGCGGCGCCAGCGGTCTCCAGCTCCTGCACCGTGCGGCGGACATTGAGCGCATTGCCATAGCCGTGATCGGCATCGACCAGCACCGGCAGGCCAGCTGCGCGCGACATCCGCCGCATCTGCTCGGCAAGCTCGGTGAGCGTGATCAGCGTGACGTCAGGATCGCCGAGCACCGCGAGCGAGGCGACCGAACCGCCGAACATGCCGAGCGGAAAGCCGAGGTCCTCGGCGATGCGGATCGAGATCGCGTCATAGACCGAGCCGGGATGGATGCAGGCCGAGCCCGACAGGATGAGGCGCAGTTTCTCGCGGCGGGAACGAAAGGCCATGGGTGCCTCACTCTCAATTCCGCATCCTGAGGAGCGCGCTCTTGCGCGCGTCTCGAAGGATGCAGGCCCGGCTGTGGCCTCGCCCTTCGAGACGCCGCGCAAGCGCGGCTCTCAGGGTGAGGGTCGACTGTCGTACTCCGGAGCGCCTTACGCAAACTCCAGGATCAGCGCGTCCACCGCCAGCGTCGCACCGGCGCTGGCGTGGACCTTCTTCACGGTGCCGTCCTGCTCGGCGCGCAGCACGTTCTGCATCTTCATGGCTTCGACCACCGCGAGCGTCTCGCCGGCCTTGACTTCCTGCCCTTCGGTCACCGCGATCGAGACGATGAGCCCGGGCATCGGGCACAGCAGCTTCTTGCCGGTGTCGGAGGCCGTCGTCACCGGCATCAGCCGCGCCGAGGTCGCTTCCGTCTCGGTCCAGACATAGACGGGGACCTCGACGCCCTGATGCGCGAGGCGGATGCCGTTCGGGATCGGCCGCGCCTGCACCGCGACGAAGTGGCCGTCGATGGTGCCCTGCCAGACCGGATCGCCCGGCTTCCACGGCGAGGCCAGCAGATGCGAATTGCCGGCCTTGCCCTCGGCGTCGATGAAGCGCACCGCGATCGCCTCGCCTTCGCGTCCGACCTCGAGCTGGATCTCCTGGCGGTCGAGCCAGACCGCGCGGCGCCGCTCGCGCTGCACGACGCGGCCGCCCATCTGCCCCGAGATCTGGCGCTTGCGCTCCCCTAACACGTGATCGATGGCGGCGCCGACCGCGGCGATCCGCCGGGCAACCTCGCCATCGGGCACGCGCACCGCAAAGCCCTTGGGGAATTCCTCGGCGATGAAGCCGGTCGAGAGCCGCCCCTCGCGCCAGCGCGGATGATGCATCAGCGCGGACAGGAACGGGATGTTGTGCCTGATGCCGTCGACATAGAACGAGTCGAGCGCGGTCGCCTGCGCCTCGATCGCGGCCGCACGCGAGGGCGCATGGGTGACGAGCTTGGCGATCATCGGATCGTAATGGATCGAGATCTCGCCGCCCTCCTGGACGCCGGTATCGTTGCGGATGGTGATGCCGTCCTTGCTGGCTTCCGCCGGCGGACGATACTTCACGAGCCGCCCGATCGAGGGCAGGAAGTTGCGGAACGGGTCTTCGGCGTAGAGGCGCGATTCCACCGCCCAGCCCGTCAGCGTGACGTCCTTCTGCGCGATGGCGAGCTTCTCGCCGGCGGCAACGCGGATCATCTGCTCGACGAGGTCGATGCCGGTGACGAGCTCGGTGACGGGATGCTCGACCTGGAGGCGCGTGTTCATCTCCAGGAAGTAGAAGCTCTTGTCCTGCCCCGCGACGAACTCGACGGTGCCGGCGGAGTCGTAATTCACGGCCTTGGCCAGCGCGACGGCCTGCTCGCCCATCTTGCGGCGCGTGGCCTCGTCGAGCAGCGGCGACGGCGCCTCCTCGATGACCTTCTGGTTGCGGCGCTGGATCGAGCACTCCCGCTCGCCGAGATAGACGACATTGCCGTGCTTGTCGCCCAGCACCTGGATCTCGATGTGGCGGGGATCGACGATGAACTTTTCGACGAAGACGCGATCGTCGCCGAACGAGGCCTTGGCCTCGGCCTTGGCGAGGTTGAAACCTTCCGCAACCTCGGAGGTCGAATGCGCGATGCGCATGCCCTTGCCGCCGCCGCCGGCGGACGCCTTGATCATCACGGGATAGCCGATCTCGTCGGCGATCCTGACCGCGTGCTTGTCGTCCTCGATGACGCCGAGATAGCCGGGCACGGTCGAGACCTTGGCCTTGGCGGCCGCCTTCTTCGACTCGATCTTGTCGCCCATCGCCGCGATCGCGCCCGGGTTCGGGCCGATGAAGACGATGCCTGCTGCCTCCAGCGCGCGCGGAAACGCCTCGCGCTCGGACAGGAAGCCGTAACCGGGATGCACGGCCTCGGCGCCCGTCTTGCGGCAGGCCTCGACGATCTTCTCGATCACCAGATAGCTCTCGGCTGCCGCCGGCGGGCCGATCAGCACGGCCTCGTCGGCCATCTCGACATGGAGGGCGTCGCGGTCGGCCTCGGAATAGACGGCAACCGTCTCGATTCCCATCTTGCGGGCAGTCTTGATGACCCGGCAGGCGATTTCGCCGCGATTGGCGATCAGAATGCGTTTGAACATGCTTTTCTTGAGTCTCGACCTTGGGCGGGACCCTTCCCTGGCCGTTGGGGCCTAAGGGACGGGCCGTGTGGCTCCCGTGGTACATCAAAATCGGCCGGAGGCAACGGTCTAAATCCGGGCCATCTGGCGTACCAGCGCAAGACCGAAACCGGACCGACGAGCCGTCGGACGACCTACGGCTTGCCGGGCCTCGACGCGGACCTGGCGACGTCCCGGAGCAGGCCATGAACAAAGCCCAGCTTGCCGACCACGGCGGGCGACAGGATGAAGGGATAGAGGTCACGCAGGCCCATGGCGCGGTTGACGCTGTTCATGGCGAAGGTGAAGGGCAGCCATGCGTTGACCAGCGCCTCGACGTCCCTCGCCTCATAGGGGTTGAAGCGGATACGCGCCGTCAACTCCCCGTCGCGGTCGACCTTGGGACGCACCTCCATGCCGAACTCGGCGGCCATCTCCAGGGTGTCGACGATGTGAAGATAATGCGCCCAGGTCTCGGCGAAATCTTCCCAGGGGTGCATCGTGGCATAGGCCGAGACATAGTTCTGCTGCCAGTCCGGCGGCGCGCCTTCGGCATAGTGACGCCGCAGGGCCTGGCCGTAATCGGTGGAATCGTCACCGAATACCGCGCGGCATTCCTCGAGCTTGCCGCCGCCCTGCACCAGCACGTCCCAGAAATAGTGCCCGACTTCGTGGCGGAAATGCCCGAGCAGCGTACGATAGGGTTCTCCCATCTCGAGCCTGCGGCGCTCGCGCTCGATGTCGTCGGTCTCGGTGAGCGCGATCGTGATCAGGCCATTGTCGTGGCCGGTCATGACCCTCTCTGCGCTGTTCGGATCGTCGGCGAGGAAATTGAAGATCAGACCATGCTCGGGATCGTCTTGCCGGGCCTGGAGCGGCAGCTTCCAGCGGATCAGGGAATAGAACAGACGGTGTTTCGCCACCTCCAGCTCGCGCCAGCCGGCAAGCTGGCGGGGGTCGGACAAATCCGGCACGATGCCGTTGTGGCGGCATGCACGGCAATAGCCGTTGCCCTCGCCCGTATCCGTCAGCCAGTTGCAGGCATCGTACTCGGCATTCCGGCACAGCATCCGGCTTTCGCCCTTGTCGGCCAGGATCCGCCAGGCCTCTCCGTCGGGCTCGATCGCCGACATCGTCTCCTTCTCCGGCAGGAAGGCGACCCGATGGCCGCAGCGTTCGCAGGCACGGTTCTCGAAATAGAGAACGTTGCCGCAGGCCTGGCAGACAAAGAGCTTCAAGATTTATCCTCTTCGAAACGGGAGCCTTATCAAAGACATTCGCGACGCCTCGCGAAGACGCGTCCGCCGGCCGATCGTTCCAGTCTCCGGAACAAATTGCCAGACCCGGCGTTCGTTCATGCGCACCGCCATCCGTTTAATGGCGCCTTTCCCAGCCTAATTCCTCTAAACAATGGCCATCACGCTCCGTCTGTGTGAATATCGGTCCGGCACGTGCGCTCCCGCATGACAACGGCCGATGCCTTGAACGATCCCTTGCCCGAGACCATCGCCGCCGAAAGGCTGCGTCAACACCTCGAAGACGTCGCGCGCGAGCGCGACAACGCCTATCGCGCGCTCCAGGAGCGCGAGGCCGAGCTGGCGCGCATCCAGCGCATCGGCAAGGTCGGCGGCGTCGAGGTCGATTTTCGCGAAGGCTTCAAGAACCGCCGCTCGCCCGAATACCTCATGATCCACGGCCTGCCGCCGGAGGCGGCGGAGGAGTCGCACGAGGACTGGGTCAATCGCATCCATCCCGAGGACCGCGACGCCACCGTCAAGCACTTCGTCGATGCACTCGCTGGTACGAGCGAAGACTACACCGCCGAATACCGCATCGTCCGTCCCAATGACGGTGAGACCCGCTGGATCCGGGTCGTCGCCAAGATCGAGCGCGACAAGGACGGCCGCGCCATCCGGCTCGTCGGCGCCCATATCGACATCACCGACCAGATGCTCGCGCGCGAGACCCTGCGGGAGAGCGAGGAGCGCTTCCGGCTGATCGCCGACAGCGCGCCGGTGCCGATCTGGGTGACCAAGCTCGATCGCAAGCGCTCCTTCGCCAACCAGGCCTATGTCGATTTCGTCGGCCTGCCCTACGATGAGGCCATCGACTTCGACTGGCGCAAGGTGCTGCACCCCGACGACCTGCCGCACGTGCTGCAGCAATCGGTCCAGGGTGAAGCGTCGCTCAAGCCCTTCGTGCTGGAAGCGCGTTACAAGAACGCCAGCGGCGAATGGCGCTGGCTGCGCTCGGAATCGCAGCCGCGCTGGGACCCGACCGGCAAGCACATCGGCTTCATCGGCGTCGCCCACGACATCACCGTCGCCAAGCAGGCCGAGATCGAGCTGCGGCAGCTCAACGAGACGCTGGAAGAGCGCATCGCCGAGCGCACGGCCCAGCTCGAATCCAACGAGGCGCGGCTGCGCGCGATCCTGGAGACCAGCAACCAGTATCAAGGCCTGGTCAATCTCAGGGGCGAGCTGCTTTACGCCAACAACACCGCACTCGATGGCATCGGGGCGAGCTCGTCGGATGTGATCGGAAAGCCGTTGTGGGAGACGCCCTGGTTCAGCGCGACGGAGGGCATGAGCGCGCTGGTGCGCGAGGCCTTCCACACCGTGCTCAAGGGCGAAGCCGTGCGGCTGGAGATGCGGCTGCGCCTTCCCATCGGCGAGCGCGATTTCGACTTCGGCATGCGCCCCGTGCTCGACCGCCACGGCAACATCACCGGCGCCGTCCCTGAAGCCGTCGACATCACCGAACGCCGGCGCGGCGAGGAAGCCCTGCGGCAGTCGCAGAAGATGGAGGCGATCGGCCAGCTCACCGGCGGCGTCGCCCACGACTTCAACAATCTCCTCACCATCATCCGCTCGGCCACCGACTTCCTGCGCCGCCGCGAGCTGCCGGAAGAGCGCCGCCGCCGCTATGTCGATGCCATCTCCGAGACCGTCGAGCGCGCCTCCAAATTGACCGCCCAGCTTCTGGCGTTCGCGCGCCGGCAGCCGCTGAAGCCGCAGATCTTCAACGTCGGCAGCCAGGTCGAGGGCGTCGCGCAGCTGGTCCGACCGCTGGTCGGCGGCCGTATCGACATCGCGGTGGAGATTCACGATGCCGACTGCTTTACCGTCGCCGACATCGCCCAGTTCGAGGCCGCTCTGATCAACCTCGCCATCAACGCCCGAGATGCCATGAACGGCGAAGGTCGCCTGATCATCGCCGTGCGCAAGGTCTCCGGGATTCCCAGCCTGCGCGCGCAATCGGCGCGCGGCGGCGACTACGTCGCCATCTCCGTCAGCGACACCGGCAGCGGCATCGCGCCGGAACATCTCGACTCGATCTTCGAGCCGTTCTTCACCACCAAGGAGGTCGGCAAGGGCACCGGCCTCGGCCTCAGCCAGGCTTTTGGTTTCGCCAAGCAGTCCGAGGGCGATGTCGCGGTGACGAGCACCCAGGGCAAAGGCGCGACCTTCACCATCTATCTGCCGCAGGCACAAAGCCCCGCGACCGACAAGGAAGCCGCGGCACTGACCCATGAGGCCGCGGCCACCGGGCGCGGCTATCGCGTGCTCGTGGTCGAGGACGACGACGAAGTCGGCCGCTTCTCCACCGAGCTTCTGGAAGATCTCGGCTACGTCGTTCGCCGCGTCGCCAACGCCAACGCCGCGCTGGCGATCCTCGGCGAGAACGAATTCGCCGTCGACCTCGTCTTCTCCGACGTCATCATGCCCGGCATGAATGGCGTCGAGCTCGCCGGCATCATCCGCGAGCGCTATCCGGGCCTGCCCGTGGTGCTCACCTCCGGCTACAGCAACGTGCTCGCAGAAAACGCCCATCGCGGTTTCGAATTGATCCAGAAGCCATATTCGGTGGAATCGCTGTCGCGCATCCTGCGCAAGGCGATCACGGAGAAGCTGTCGGTGGCAAGGTGACGCGAGCCGAGATTTGAGGCTGGCGGATCGATCCGGGGCACGGTAGTCAGGAGCGGTTTTCCGGAGATCAACTTGCCGACCGTGCCGTCTGACGCCATCTGGGCCTGGAGCATCATCGTCGTCGCGACAGCAGGCGTCATCATCCGCCCCTTTCGCCTGCCCGAGGCGGTCTGGGCGGTGATCGGCGCGAGCGCCCTGGTGCTATCAGGCCTGCTGCCGTGGCAGGACGCGCTTGCCGGCATCGAAAAAGGCCTCGACGTCTATCTCTTCCTGATCGGCATGATGCTGATCGCCGAGCTCGCGCGCCTCGAGGGCCTGTTCGACTACCTCGCCGCGCTCGCGGTCGAATACGCGGCCGGCTCGCCGCAGCGGCTGTTCCTGCTGATCTATCTCGTCGGCACGCTCGTCACGGTGCTGCTCTCCAACGATGCCACCGCGATCGTGCTGACGCCCGCCGTCTATGCCGCGACGCGCGCGGCCGGCGCCAAGCCACTGCCCTATCTCTTCGTCTGTGCCTTCATCGCCAATGCCGCGAGCTTCGTGCTACCGATCTCCAATCCCGCCAATCTCGTCGTGTTCGGCGCGCGCATGCCCGAGCTCACCGAATGGCTGCGTATGTTCGCCCTGCCCTCGGCGGCGTCGATCCTGCTGACCTACATCGTGCTGCGCCTGACCCAGCACCGGGCCCTGAAGGAGGAGACGATTGCGCGCCGCGTGCCGCATCCAAAACTCGGCCGCGGCGGCAAGCTGACGGCGATCGGCATCGTCGCGATCGGCGCCGTGCTGGTCACGGCGTCTGCGCTGGACAAGCAACTGGGGCTGCCGACGTTCATCTGCGGCGGCGTGACGGCCGCGATCGTGCTGCTGCTCAGCCGGCAATCGCCATTGCCCGTGCTGCGCGGCGTGTCCTGGAGCGTGCTGCCGCTCGTGGGCGGGCTCTTCGTCATGGTGGAGGCGCTGATCAAGACCGGCGTGATCGCGCAGCTCAGCGCGCTGTTGCACCAGGCGGTGGCGCAATCGGTACCGAAGGCGGCCTGGAGCGTCGGCATTGCCACCGCGCTAGCCGACAATATCGCCAACAACCTGCCGGTCGGCCTCGTCGCCGGCTCGGTCGCCGCCAGCGACCATCTGCCCGCGCCTGTCGTCAGCGCCATCCTGATCGGCGTCGACCTCGGCCCCAATCTGTCAGTGACGGGCTCGCTCGCCACCATCCTCTGGCTGGTCGCGCTCAGGCGGGAGAAGATCGAGGTCGGCGCCTGGCCCTTCCTCAAGCTCGGCCTGCTGGTGACGCCCCCCGCTTTGATCGCGGCGCTGGCGGCCGCAATCAGGTAAGGCAGGCCGCGGCCTTCGAAATCAAGTGCAAGCCATTTGCGGTGCGTCAATGCCGGCGGCGACGCTGCGCCTAGAATTCCATTGTCGCGCAAGTCAGACGGATATGACGCGGCAAGGAAGGTTCATCATGCAGATCCAATCGAAGGCATTGCCGCAGAGCTCCTTTCTGCGTCGTGCGATTCGGAGCCTCACTGCAGCGGGCGAGAGCAGCGCGGAGACGGCCCATCCGCTGCTGGTCGTCTCCGCAGTGGCGTTGTTCACCATCTTCATCATCGTGGAGGTCGACCTTCACTCCGCCCAGCTTCAGGCGCTCGGCCTGCTCGGCCATGGGATGGGAATCGATCCGGTCTTCCTGAGCCCGTAGTCGCCGGCCGCAGCGTCCCGGAATCAGTCCCGATCGCGGCGGCGACGCCGCGACCGGGTGGCGCCTCGTCAGTCGTTCTCGTAGCCGTAGACTTCCGGCAGGATGAAGATCGCGGCGAGCAATCCGATCAGCGGGAAGATCGCGACCATCAGCGTGGCGTTCGCCTGCCCGATCGCGGCGAACACCGTCGGGAACAGGAAGATCGCCAGGAACGACGGCAGCTTCACGAACATGTAGGCGAAGCCGCTGGCGGTGCCGCGATATTTCGGCTTGGCGACCATGGTCGGGATCGTCATGCAGTTCGACGCGTCCCAATAATGGCCCCACAGCATCGCGGCGGCCGCGAACGGCAGCAGGATCTTGTTGTCGGTGTAGAGCGCGAAGGCCGCGACCAGCAGCGAGGCCAGCACGATCGAGAAGCCGGCGATCGCGATGCCGCGGTGGCCGATCTTCGGCGTCAGCAGCGGCCCGACCCAGCCGGACAGTGCGGCGAAGGAGAACAGCGCCATCGTCACCAGGTTGATGCCGAGCACGCTCGACACGCCGACCATCACGAACAGCACCGGCAAATAGAACGCGAAGGTCGAGAACTCGCTCGCCTGGGTGAAACAGGCGATCCAGCCGTAGACCGTGGCGCGCCAGCGGATCGGATCCTTCTTGAGGTCGGCGAGGAACGCACGCGTGCTGGTCTTCGGAACAACCACATCCTGATCCGGTAGCATGTCGAGATTGTCGTTGAACATCTCGCGCGCGACCCGCTTGGCCTCGCGATAGCGCCCCTTCTGCACCAGCCACACCGCCGTCTCCGGCACGTCGTGGCGCATCAGGAGGATGATCAGCGCCGGCACCGCGCCGAGGCCGAGCGTCACGCGCCACAGCATCTCGTGCTGCATGTCGATCAAGAGGAAGATCACGATGACGCCGATGGTGAGGACCTCGCCGACGGCGAACATGAACTGCCAGCGGTTGCCCATGACCTCGCGCTCGCCCTTGGCCATGGATTCCATGATGTAGGTGTAGCCGGTCGAGATGTCCGAGCCGAGCGGGATGCCAAGCAGGAAGCGGATCACGATGAGCCAGGTGACGTCAGGCACGAAGGCCTGCGCCAGCGCCAGCACGATGAACATCACCATCGTCACCAGGAACATGACGCGGCGGCCGATCTTGTCGGACAGCCAGCCGCCCAGCAGCGCGCCGATCAGGGCCCCGCCCTGCGTGCCCGCCGCGGCAAGGCCCAGCATCAGCGCCGTGGGATTGTACTGCTCCTTGATGAAGATCAGCACGAAGGCGATCGAATAGAGGTCCCAGGCCTCGACCAGGATCGAGGCCATCATCAGCCAGCCGACCTTGTTGCCCTTGGGGCTGTAGTTCGTGATGAGGTAGCGGACCGCGGCTTCGTTCGCGGTCGGTTGTGGCATCACCATCGTTGTCATGCTTGGTCCTCTTTTCAAAACTCGCTACGTGCCGAGCAGCGGCTCGATGCTGCAATCGAGCAGGCGCGGGTCGATCCCCGCTTCCATGCCCGTGAATATCTCGCCCATGTAGTCGATCAGCCCATCGCTCGCCTTCACAGCGTCGTCGACGCGCCGGCTGGCCACCGCGGCGAGAATGGCGAGATGACGATCGATCGTGCCCGACAGATCGGCCTGCCCCGGCATGAAGCGGTGGTGGATGTAGCCGATGCGCCGGTACAGCGTGTGCAGCGGCCGCAGCGTGTGCACCAGGAACGGCTCGCCGGCGGCTTCCAGCACCAGCGCGTCGATGCGGCGGTCGATGTGGTTGAATTCGTCGAGGGTGAGGCTGGCGCGGCGCTCGCGCAGGAGACGTTCGATGTGCAGCGCCTGATTGCGATGCGAGAGGCTGGCGCGATCGGCCGCAAGGCGGATCACGAAACGCTCCATGTCGCGGCGCAAGGCCAGCAGCATGCGTTCGCGCGCAAGATCGATCGGCGCAATGTGCAGTCCGTGGCGCGGACGGATGATGATGAGCGTATCGGCGGAGAGACGATTGACGGCGTGGTGCACCGGCGTGCGCCCGAAGCCGGTGATCTGCTGCAATTCCAGCATGGTCATGAACTGACCGGGCTTGAGCTCGCAATGAACGAGGAGCTCCTCGATCCTCTGATAGGCCAGCTCGAAGAAGTTGAGACGGTTGCGCCGGGAGGGCCTGCCCTCGCCGTCCTCGTCGCTTCTCACCACTTCGAGCGCGCGCTTGCGCCGTGCCATGTTGTCCTCCCCTGCCACCCTGCTCGCGCGATCGAGCGGCGGCATATTTGTGACATCCTTAAAACATGTTGTGATATATTACAAGCGGGCGTATGACTGCCCGCCGAGATCGCCGGTTTTGACCGGCACAGACACGAACAACAAGACGGGCGCGAGGCGCCTTATCATGGGAGGACTGTTGCAGTGAAGATCACGTCGATCGAGACCCTGCGCACCGAGGAATTCTCCAACGTCATCTGGGTGCGAATCCACACCGACACCGGCGTGATCGGGCTCGGCGAGACCTTCTATGGCGCGGGCGCGGTCGAGGCGCAGATTCACGATACCTTTGCGGGCCGCCTGCTCGGCCGCAATCCCCTGCACATCGAAGCGATCCACCGCGACATGCTGAACCTGCCGATGGCGCAGTCCTCCACCGGCGTCGAGTATCGCGCGGCCTCCGCTATCGACATCGCGCTGTGGGACCTGTTCGGCAAGGTCTGCAATCAACCGGTGCACCAGATGCTCGGCGGCCTCTGCCGCGACAAGCAGCGCATCTACAACACCTGCGCCGGCACGCAATATGTCCGCTCGACCAACATCAGCCCGGTCTCGAACTGGAATCTCGGCGCCGCCAAGGGCCCCTATGAAGATCTCGACGGCTTCATGAACCGCGCCGATGCGCTGGCCGAAAGCCTTTTGGAGAGCGGCATCTCCGCGATGAAGATCTGGCCGTTCGATCCGGCGGCGCAGGAGAACAAGGGTCTCTACATCACGGCAGCCCAGATGAAGCAGGCGATCGAGCCGTTCGAGAAGATCCGCAAAGCGGTCGGCGACAAGATGGAGATCATGGTCGAGCTCCACTCGCTGTGGAACCTGCCGACCGCCAAGCAGATCGCGCGCGCGCTCGAGCCGTACAAGCCGACCTGGTACGAAGACCCGATCCGCATGAACTCGCCGCAGGCGCTGGCCGAATACGCCCGCTCGACCGACGTCTGGGTCTGCGCCAGCGAGACGCTGGGCTCGCGCTTTCCCTACAAGGACATGCTCGACCGCGACGCCATGCATGTGGTGATGGCGGATCTGTGCTGGACCGGTGGCCTCACCGAGGGCCGCAAGATCGCGGCGATGGCCGAGACCTATCACCGGCCCTTCGCGCCGCACGATTGCATCGGCCCGATCGGCTTCATCGCCGCCATCCACATGTCGTTCAGCCAGCCCAACACGCTGATCCAGGAATCGGTGCGCGCCTTCTACAAAGGCTGGTACAATGAGCTCGTCACCACGATGCCCGTGATCAAGGACGGTTTTGTCTATCCGATGGAAGGCCCCGGTCTCGGCGTCGACCTCCTGCCCGCCGTATTCGACCGCTCCGATCTCACCGTGCGTCGCTCCAACGCCTAAGGACTTTCTGACATGAGCACCTCTCTTTTCGATCTTTCCGGCCGCACCGCGCTCGTGACCGGCTCCTCCCGCGGCCTCGGCCGCGCCATCGCCGAGGGCATGGCAAAGGCCGGCGCGAAGATCATCGTCAACGGCGTCGATCCCAAGCGAGTCGAGCAGGCCGTCGCCGAGTTTCGCGCCGCCGGGCATCAGGCCGAAGGCGCAGCCTTCAACGTCACCGACGAGCCCGCCATCGTCGCGGCGTTCAACGACTTCGACAAGAAGAACATCGCGGTCGACATCGTCGTCAACAATGCCGGCATCCAGCACCGCAAGCCGCTGGTGGAGTTCACCACCGACGAATGGCGCAAGGTGATCGAGACCAACCTGACCAGCGCCTTCGTGATCGGCCGCGAGGCGGCCAAGCGCATGATCCCGCGCAAGCACGGCAAGATCATCAATATCGGCTCCCCCCCCAGCGAGCTCGCCCGCCCCACCATCGCGCCCTACACCGCGGCCAAGGGCGGCATCAAGAATCTCACCCGCTCGATGGCGGTGGAGTGGGCCCAGCACGGCATCACGGCCAATGCGATCGGCCCCGGCTACATGCTGACCGACATGAACGAGGCGCTGGTCAACAACACCGATTTCAACAACTGGCTGATGGGCCGCATCCCCTCCAAGCGCTGGGGCAAGCCGGACGAGCTGGTCGGCGCGGCGATCTTCCTGGCGTCGGACGCCTCGACCTACGTCAACGGCCAGATCATCTATGTCGATGGCGGCATGATCGCCGCGATGTGATCCGCGAACCAGGAGCAAGCCATGCGCGCCGTCGTCATCCACGCCCCGAAAGATCTGCGGATCGACAACTATCCCGATCCGGCGCCCGGCCCGGGCGAAGTCCGCGTCAAGATCGCCAATGGCGGCATCTGCGGCTCTGACCTGCACTATTACCATCACGGCGGCTTCGGCGTCGTCCGCATCCAGCAGCCGATGGCGCTAGGGCACGAGATCGCCGGCGTGGTCGCGGCCGTCGGTGACGGCGTCACCAGCGTGAAAACAGGCACGCGCGTTGCCGTCAATCCGAGCAGACCGTGCGGCCAATGCCTGCATTGCCAGGAAGGCATGCGCAACCAATGCCTCGACATGCGCTTCCTCGGCAGCGCGATGCGCTTTCCTCACGTGCAAGGCGGCTTTCGCGAGTTCATCACGGTCGATGCCACGCAAGCGGTGCCGATCGCCGACAAGCTCTCGTTGGCGGAAGCTGCGGTCGCCGAACCGCTCGCGGTGTGCCTGCATGCCGGCAAGCAGGCCGGCCCCCTGCTCGGCAAGCGCGTGCTGATCACGGGCTGCGGCCCGATCGGCGCGCTGATGATTTTGGTCTCGCGCTTCGGCGGCGCGTCCGAGATCGTGGTGACCGATGTGGCCGAGGCGCCGCTCGCGGTCGCGAGAAAACTCGGCGCGACGCATGCCATCAATGTCGCGGCCGATGCCACGGCGCTCGATCCCTGGCGCGCCGGCAAGGGCGTGTTCGACACGCTGTTCGAAGCCTCCGGCAATCAGGCGGCGCTGCGCACTGCGCTCGACGTGCTCCGCCCGGGTGCGACGCTGGTGCAGCTCGGTCTCGGCGGCGAGATGACGCTGCCGATCAATTCCATCGTCGCCAAGGAATTGCAGCTCCGCGGCACCTTCCGCTTCGATCCCGAGTTCGAGCTGGCGGTGCGGCTGATGGGCGAAGGCCTGATCGACGTGAAGCCGCTGATCACGGCCACCATGCCGTTCGAGAACGCGGTCGCCGCCTTCGAGCTTGCCAGCGACCGCTCACAGTCGATGAAGGTGCAGCTTACTTTCTAATTGCGTCGGCGGCCTGCTGGCCCTCGATCAGCCGGTCGCTGACCAGCCGCACGGCGCCCCGTTTCCACGAATAGTCCGCGCCGAGGCGCAGGCCGCTGTCGCCGCGCGCCAGCACCGCGCCGGTGCGGGCATCACGCAGCTGGAAGCCGAGCGTGTATTCGGTGCGGCTGACCCGCCGCACCACGCCGATCAGCGATTGATCCGCGCCGAGCTCTTTCGCAATCGCCGCCTCGCAGCCGCCGCAGTCGCGTAACGCGCGCGCCTTCACCGCCTCGCCGCTCGCGCTGCCGATTTCGACGATGCGGTAGCGGCCGGACTGGCCGAGCACGTCACGCACGCCGCCGGTGGTCTCGGCGAGGTACGATGCGTCTGAACCGGCCAAGGTGCTCCCAGATGCGGCCGTCATGTCCTCGAGCTCGAAATCGAACACGGCGAGCGCGACCGGCGCGGGCGTGCCGAGCGCCGCGATGACCTCGCGGGCGAGGAACGCCTCGGCACGGTCCCAGGCTTCGTCGTTGTCGCCGCGGAACGTGTAGAGCTTCTCGAACAGGACCTTCTTGGCCGCGGTATCGATCACGGCGACCCGCGCCCATTGCACCAGCGTGCTCGTCTTCTGGACGCCGCCGACGACCTTGAATTTTGCATCGGCTTGCCCGGCGGGCGTGAGCTGATAGCGCTTGTCCGCCCCGACATCCCGTCGCAGCGCGACCATGAACGCGCCCAGCCGCTTCTCGTGGACGGCGGTCTGGTCGACCGGCTCGCCGGACGTATCCAGATACTGGAAATCCTCGATCGACACGCCGGCCGGTGCCGCGGCGGCCGCCTCGGTGCCCGCGCCGGCAGGCCGGACACCCACGAGGACAGCAAGGAGAAAAGCAGGGAGGATCAACCGGGAGAGGTACATGAGCGGAGCCTCGCAGATGGAGCGATCGGCAAATCTCGGCAGCAGCCCTACACCCTGCAACGGGGCCCGTCCCGGCGAGCGCCGGGAAAATTTCACGTCGTTGCACTGCGGTAACGCGTAGCGCTTTGCGCGGCTGGCGTTCTGCCGTTTAATGCGGCGGCGACAAACCTGTTCGCGCTAGGTGCTGCCCGATGTGGAACCGCCCGAGATTCGATCTCAAGGTCCGTCTGACGTTGCGCGTGGCCGCCATAACGGCCGCCTGCTTCGCCGCAATCTCCGCCTATTTCCTGATCGCGGCCGACCGCGCGGTGCACACGCGCATCGACGGCATCGCCGCGATCGTGGCGAAGTCGCTGGAGCTGCAGCAGGGCAAGATCCAGTGGGTGGCCGGCCCGCGCGACTTTCCGAACCTCGATCCCGTCGCCGCCTATGTGATGACGCCCGGCCTGTGTCTGGCATTCCGTGGACCGAGCGGCGAGATGCTGCAGCGGTTCTGCAGCGGTGCGCCTGCCCCGGAGAGCCCGTCGCCGCAGGTCTTCGCGGCCTTCTATCGCAGCCTGTTCGACCCCGGCCGCGAAGCGGCACGGCCCGTGATCGTGCGCGGCGCCAAGCTCGGCGAGACCGTGGTCTCGGTCGATCCGGCCGTGCAGACGGCGGAGGCCTGGCACGAGGCCGGCCGCCTGATGATTGCGCTTGCGATCGCGCTGCCGCTGCTGTGCTTGCTGGTCTACGCCGCGCTGGCGCGCGCGCTGCGCCCGACCCGCCTGATCCGCAACGGCCTCGAGCGGATCGCCGCCAACGACCTCTCGGCGCGGCTG
>NZ_AJQF01000354.1:0-19175 GCF_000261705.1 Bradyrhizobium genomosp. III
CCGCGACGGCTTCAACCATCTCGCCGAAAGCCTCGACAATGCGCTCGCCGAGCGCAGCGAGCTGACGCGCAAGCTGATCGCGCTCCAGGACGACGAGCGCCGCCATCTGGCGCGTGAGCTGCACGACGAGTTCGGCCAGTCGCTGGCCGCCATCCGCGCGCTCGCCTCCTCCGCCCGCCAGACCGCCGCGCAGGACTGCCCCGCTTTGCTCGGCGAATGCGACGGTATCGCGCGGACCGCGACCAGCATGATGGAGACGCTGCGCGGCGCGCTGTTCCGGCTGCGCCCGCCCGACGTCGAGGAGCTCGGGCTGGTGGCGAGCCTGGAAGGCCTCGTCGCGGGCTGGAACGGACGCAGCCGCGGCGAGACGCGCTTTTCGATCCATTTCGACGGCGCGGTCGAGACCCTGCCCGCCGCGATCAGCGCCAACCTCTACCGCATCGTGCAGGAGGCGCTGACCAACGCCGCCAAGCACGCCGGCGCCACCAAGGTGGACCTGCATCTGACGATGGCGGCAGACGAGATCGCGCTTGCCATCGACGACGATGGCCGGCCGAACGATGCCTCCAGCAAATCCGGCATGGGCCTGCTCGGCATGCGCGAGCGCGTTGCGGCCTTGCGCGGCCGGATGAGCTTCGAAGTCGGCGCCAACGGCGGCTCGGCGCTGCGCGTCGTCATTACGCTCACCGCCGCCGAGCGGCAGGCGCTGGAGCATGCGGCATGAGCGCGGCCGATGCCTCCATCCTGCTGGTCGACGACCATTCCGTGGTCCGCGAGGGCTATCGCTCCGTACTCCAGAAGCAGCCGGGCCTGCGCGTCATCGCCGAAGCCGCTGACGGCGCAGAGGCCTACCGGCTGTACAAATCCGAGGCGCCCGACCTCGTCATCATGGATCTGAGCATGCCCGGCATCGGCGGCATCGAGGCCGTCAGGCGGATCAGGCAGTGGGACAAGGGCGCAAGGATCCTCATCTTCACCATGCACCAGAATGCGGGCTTCGCCGTGCAGGCGATCCGCGCCGGCGCCAGGGGTTACGTCACCAAGACCAGCCCGCCGGAAACGCTGGTACGGGCCGTGATGGACGTGCTCGCCGGCAAGATCGCCATCAGCCCCGACATCGATCACGAGCTGGCGCTGAGCCGGCTCGGCGGCGAAAGCTCGGCCGCCGACGTCCTCACCGCGCGCGAGTTCGAGGTGATGCGGCTGCTGCTCGCGGAGCGGACGACGGAGGAGATCGCCGAAACGCTGCATGTCAGCCCGAAGACGGTGGCGAACCTGCATTCCCTGATCAAGGACAAGCTCGGCGTCGGCTCCGACATCGAGCTGGTCCGCCTCGCCTTGCGCCAGGGACTGTTGACCGAGCCCGATCTCGGCGAAGCGTGATGGACCCCGAGAAGCGGCCGATTATTCGCGCGCGACCACCTGGTCCAGCCACGCGCAGTTGAGCGGCGGCACGCGGGGATCAGCGACGCGAACGCCGCGCGCTGCCGCATCGAGCCGCATGTCGCGCAGGCGCTTGCGCTGCTCCTCCGGCATATGCAGCCGCTCGTGGCCCCACAGCGACGGGCCGTCGAAGGTCTCGTGCGGTTGCCAGGTCTCGGGATCGATGACGCGCGCACCCCAGCCATATTCGATGAAGAACCCGGACGGCGTATTCACGTAGAACGAGGTCATGTGGTCGTTGGTGTGCCGGCCCAGCGTATAGGCGATACGGCCCTCGTCCAGCTGCGCGAGGTCGTAGCCCTGACCGACATCGTCGAGGCTGCCGAGCTCGACCATGAAATGATGCATCGCCTTGCGCCCCGAGCCGACCATCGCAAAGCTGTGGTGGCGGCCGTTGACGTGGAAGAAATACAGCCCATAGGGCTTCAGCCCGAAATCCGAGACGTGGAAGCCGAGCAGGTCGCGGTAGAACGGCAAAAGCGGCTCGACATCCTCCACGTTGAGCACGACGTGCCCCATGCCGAGCGCGCCGGTACGGAAGCCCGAGATCGGCCGGCCCGGCTTGAACGGCTCGCTCGCAAGCTCCGGCTTGCAGAAGGCCTCGAGCCGGTTGCCGGCGGGATCGACGAACACGATCAGTTCGGCGACATGCCGCTCGTCGGCGAGCGCGCGCGAGCCGCGCGTCACCTTGACGCCGTGGGTTTCGAGCCGTCCCGCCAATTGATCCAGCTCTGCCATGGACGGAACTTCCCAGCCCATCACTGCAAGGCCGGCGTCGCTACTGCCGTCGACGATCAGCCGCTGCTTGCGATCGTCCATGCGGAACGCGCGCATCTTGCCGCCGCGATCGACCTGCTGCATGCCGAGCAGCCCCGTCGCCATCCGGCCCCACTGATCGAGCTGCGATGAGTTGATCCCGATATAACCGAGCGCGGTGATTTCCATCGAATTCCTCCCGAAGGCATCGCGCGTGCCGCAATGCGGCGAACTTGATACCGGCTGCGCACGATTCTACGGTGGCGTTCCGCAATCGCTTCGCGTTCGCAACGATAATCGCGGGACCGTGCGCCACAAGGGAGGAAATGCGAAGTGTCCAAGGAGCGGACGGGGACGGGCGCACCACGGCAGTCGGAAGGCGTCCGCGCCTTCAAGCGCGGACTTGACGTGCTGCGAGAGGTCAATCGCTCGGGCGGCATCCGTGCCGGCGACGTTGCTCGCGCGCTCGACCTGCCCCGCCCGACCGTCTATCGCCTGCTCGAAACCCTGGAGGAACTTGGCTATATCGCCCGCAGCGCCAGCGACGACCGTTTCCGGGTCACCCGGCGCGCGCTGAGCCTCGGCGATGGCTACGACCCCGGCGTGGTGATCTGCCAGGCGGCGGCGCCTTATCTTGCCGAACTCAGCAAGACCCTGGTCTGGCCCGTCGATCTCTCGACTTATGAGAACGCCGCGATGGTGGTGCAGGAAACCACCCATTCGCGCAGCCCGCTCTCGATCGACCGCGGCATGATCGGCAAGCGTCTGCCGATGCTGCGAACCTCTGCCGGGCGCGCGTATCTCGCCGCCTGCCCGGCGCGCGAGCGCGACCTCATCGTCAATCATCTGCGCCGGATCGACGAGGCCGACGACCGCCCCTTTCTCGACGAAGCCCGCCTCGACCGCATGATTGCCGAGACTGCCCGGCGCGGTTACGCGATCCGCAGCGAGGGCGAGTATAATCCCAAGACGGCTTCGATCGCCGTACCCATCGTCCGCGGCGGCGTCGTGTTCGGTTGCATCTCCATCATCTGGATTCGCTCGGCACTGGGGATCGAGGAGGCAATTGCGCAATTTGCAGCGCAGCTTCAGGAGACGGCCGCGGCCATCCCGGTCGAGGTCTAGACTCCGTCCGTCCGCTGGGCGGACACTTGGCGCGGCGGCGTTGATGCTGCGGCGCGGCTTGGGGAAGAGATAGCCCCATGCAAGATAAATCCGCCCCCGAAGAATTTGATGTCGTGATCGTCGGCCGCGGGCCGGTTGGTGCGACACTTGCCAATCTGCTCGGCCTCCGCGGCGTGCGGACACTGGTGCTGGAGCGCGAGACGCAGACCTATCATCTGCCGCGCGCGGTGCATTTCGACGACGAATGCATGCGCGTATTCCAGACCGTCGGCCTTGCCGACGCGATCCTGCCGCATGTCATCCTGAGCCCCGGCATGCTCTTCCTCGACGCCAACGGCAAGATGTTGCTGGATTGGTCGCGCCCGCAGACGCTGACGCCGATGGGCTGGCATCTCAGCTACCGCTTTCACCAACCTGATCTTGAGGACGTACTGATCAGCGGCCTCGCCCGCTGGCCGCACGTCACCTTGCGCAGCCGCTGCGACGTGTTCGCGCTGGACCAGGACGAAGACGGCGTGCGCGTCCGCTACGAGGACCTGTCGAGCGGAAAGCTCACCGAGGTCAGAGCCGGCTATGTGATCGGCTGCGACGGCGCCCGCTCGCTGGTCCGCCGCTTCATCGGCTCCAGCATGGACGATCTCGGCTTCCACGAGCGCTGGTTGGTGATCGACGTGCTGCTCAAGCGCGCGCGCGACGATCTCGGCGACTACAGTCTCCAGCATTGCGATCCAAGGCGGCCGGCGACCTATGTGCGCGGCACCGGCACGCGGCGCCGCTGGGAGATCACGATCCTCCCGGACGAGGATTCTCAGGAGATCGCGCAACCGGCAAAGGTCTGGGACCTGCTGTCGCGCTGGATCACGCCTGATGATGCCGAGCTCGAACGCGCCGCGGTCTACACGTTTCATTCGGTCATCGCACGGCAATGGCGGAGCGGCCGATTGTTTCTTGCGGGCGATTCCGCGCACCAGACCCCGCCCTTCCTCGGCCAGGGCATGTGCGCCGGCATCCGCGATGCCGCCAACCTCGCCTGGAAGCTCGCCGCAATCATCCAGGGCGGCGCCGCACCCGATCTGCTCGACACCTACCAGAGCGAGCGCCAGCCGCATGTGCGCGAGTTCATCGAGCTCGCCATCCGTCTCGGCGGCGTGATCAACACCAAGGCGATCGAGGCCGGCCTTGCTGCCGGCGAAGCGCGCGAGAACGCGCCGGTCAAGCTGGACGTGAAGAAGCCCCTGCTCGGCCCCGGGCTCACGTTCAGCGACCTGCCGCTCGCCGGCCATCTCGCACCGCAATTCATGCTGCGCGACGGAGGCCGCAGCGACGACCGGACCGGCTATCATCATGTGCTGCTCGTCGAGGCCGCGGCCGTACTGCCGCCGCGCCTGGCGCTGGCGCAGGCCGGGATCGAGATCCTCGCCGGCGACGACGCCGAAGGCGTCCGAGACTGGCTGCGCAAGCACGGCATCATCGCCGCACTGGTTCGTCCCGACCGTTACATCCGCGGCACCGCCCGCGACAAGCCCGAGTTCGAGCGACTCGTCGCCGCCGCCATTCCTGCAACCCAGATTCCCTTAACCCAAGCGCCGTCCGCGGCCTGATCGAACCCATTTTCAAGGACATCTCATGAAGCTGCTCTCATTCGTCGCCGGCGGACGCGCCTCTTTCGGTGCCGTCAAGGACAACGGCGTCGTCGATCTCGGCGCGCGCATGGCGCCCTGCGCCACGCTGCGGCAGTTGCTCGAAGCCGGTCGCCTTGGCGAGGCGGCAAAGATCGTCGCGTCCGCTGCGCCCGATCATCCGCTCGACAAAGTCACCTTCGCACCGGTGATCCCCGATCCCGGCAAGATCATCTGCGTCGGCCTGAACTACCGCGACCACGTCGCCGAGACCGGGCGCACCGTCACCGAGAAGCCGGCGCTGTTCGTGCGCTTTCCCTGCAGCCAGGTCGGCCATCTCCAGCCGATCGTGAAGCCCAGGGTGAGCGACGATTTCGATTATGAAGGCGAGCTCGCGCTGGTGATCGGCAAGCAAGGCCGGCACATCCCGGCTGGCCACGCGCTCGATCACATCGCCGGTTATTCCTGCTACAATGAGGGCAGCATCCGCGATTGGCAGCGCCACACCAGCCAGTTCCTTTCCGGAAAGACCTTTGCGGAGAGCGGCAGCTTCGGTCCGTGGCTGGTGACGACGGACGAGATTCCAGATCCGTCGAAGCTCACCTTGCGGACGCGCCTGAACGGCGCCGTCGTGCAGGACACTACCACCGACCTCCTGATCACGGGCATTCCCGAGCTGATCGCCTACATCTCCACGATCTGCCCGCTCGTTCCCGGCGACGTCATCGTCACCGGCACGCCCGGCGGCGTCGGCGCCAAGCGCACGCCGCCGCTGTGGATGCGTCCCGGCGATACCGTCGAGGTCGAGATCTCGGGCATCGGAACCTTGCGCAACAAGGTCGTCGCCGAACCGGCCTGACCACGCCTTCGAGCAATCAAGAACGACAAGTCAGGAAACGCCATGACCAAACTCCGCACGACGTCCGCCTCCACCTTGCTCATCACGCTGGCGCTCGCAGGCCCGCCTGCGCGCGCCGAGATCAAGGCCGATGCCATCCGCATCGGCGTGCTCACCGACATGAACGGCGTGTTCGCGACCGCGATGGGCCCGGGCTCGGTCGAGGCGGCACGGATGGCCGCGGAGGAGTTCGGCGGCAAGATCAACGGCAAGCCGATCGAGATCCTGCAGGCCGATCACCAGAACAAGCCGGATCTGGCAGCATCACTCGCCCGCAAATGGTTCAGCGAAGGCGTCCAGGCGGTCGCCGACGGCGGCAGCTCCGGCGCGGCCCTCGCCGTGCAGGAGCTGGTGCGCGGCAACGGCAAGATCTTCCTCGTCTCCGGCGCCGGTGCCAACCAGCTCACCGATGAGGCCTGCGCGCCGACCAGCGTGCAGTGGACCCAGGACGCCTATTCCACGGCGACGGCCGTGGTCTCCGGCATCATGCAGACCAGCAAGGAGCCATGGTTCTTCATCACCGGCGACTATGCCTTCGGGCATTCGATCGAAGCGACCGCGCGCGCCCGTATCGGCGAGCTCGGCGGCAAGGTCGCCGGCAGCGTCAAGGCGCAGCTCGGCACGCCCGATTTCAGCTCATTCCTGCTGCAGGCACAGTCGTCGGGCGCCAAGATCCTCGCCATCAACGTCGCCGGCGACAACGCCACCGCCATCAAGCAGGCCGAGGAGTTCGGCCTCGCCGACCAGGGCATCAAGATCGTGCCGATGTCGTTCCAGAACGTCGACATCGAGTCGGTCGGGCTGAAGGCGACCCGCGGCGACCTCATCGTCACCTCGTTCTTCGAGGACGTCTCGCCGGCCGCGCGAAAATTCTCCGACGCCTTCTATGCGCGACGCAAGGCCATGCCCTCGCAGATCCAGGCAGGCGTCTATTCCGCCGTGCGTCACTATCTGCAGGCAATCAAGGACACCGATACCGACGACAGCGCCGCCGTGATGGCGAAGATGAAGGCGACACCGGTGTCGGATGCCTACACGCCCCACGGCCGCATCCGCGAGGACCAGCGCATGGTACATGATCTCTATCTGGTGCAGGTCAAGACACCCGAGGAGTCCAAGGGCCCGTGGGATTTCGTCAAGCTGGTCGCGACGATCCCGCCCGACCAGGCCTTCCGTCCGCTCGACCGCAGCAAGTGCAGCCTGGTGGGCAAATAGCCGCTTAGGCGAGATACCGCGCCAGATAGCCTTCCATCGCATACAGCGCGCAGAGCGCGAGGCTCGACCACACCGCGGCGCTGAAATACAGGAACATCCAGGTCAGCTCGCCCTTCCAATGCGCGATGTCGTGGGTCACCACCCAGCGCGTCGAGACGTCATGCAGGCCTTCGAGGAAGCCCAGGAACGTGTTGCCCTCGGCGTGCCCTGCGCGCCAGCGGCTGAGATACATCGGCACGTCGACGGTGACGAGGAAGGCGAGGAAGCAGGCGATGCCGACGATGCCTGACATCAGCGCCCAGCGCACCACGCCCTGGAATTCCGGCATCAGGCGGCACAGCGCGATGCCGGCGAGGAAGAAGGTCACCGCCCACAGCGAGTTCTCGATCGCGTTGTAGAGGAAGTTGGTCGTCACCACCGCGTACCAGGAGAAACACTCCGCGATGATGATGATCGGCACGATGACGAGCGCGATGTTCACCGCGGTCTCGGCGCCCGTCATCTTGCCGAGCTGATGCAGGATGATGGCCCATTGCGCGACGAAGCAGAGCTCGGCCACGGTCGCGACCGTGCGGCCGACGACGACGCTCGACAGCCAGGTGTCGAACAGGCAGATGCGCTGCACGTCGGCGCGCGGCAGGAACGAGCGGAACGCGCAGCCGAACACGTAGCCGGCGCACAGCAGGAACATCAGCCCGATGTCAGAGCCGCCGCTGAGGCTGCCCGCAGGCGTCGGGTAGAATTCGCGGTACAGCATGAACCACACCAGGATATTGGCGCCGCTCACGAGCGTGAGGGATCCCCACCACCACGCGAGGGGATTTGACCGCGCCTGCCACTGCAACATGAACCGCTCCGCAAATTATCGATCTGACATGTCGTCGTAATAATCCTGTCACAACACGACATGCAATCACGACAAAAATCTGTGTGTGCGGCCCGGTCCGGCGCGTCCTTCAACGAAAACGTCGACGCGATATCGGTGTCCACATATCGGACAATTTCGCCGATGTTGTCGAATTTATTGGACAGAAGTAATTTGACCGTCTGATATTCGTGGATGGCCCCGAGAGATTCATCCAAACCGCGACATCCGCTCTCCTCCGCCGCCGCAGTGCTGGCGGACAGTGTCGATGACGCCGCCTTCGCAACGACACTGGCAAAGGGACTCGTCGTGCTCGAGGCGTTCAAGGCCGGGAGCACGCTGCTGGGTAACATGGAGCTGTCGGCGTTGACGGGCATCCCGCGGCCGACGGTGGCGCGGCTGACGCACACGCTGGCCGAGCTCGGCTACCTCCGCTACGACGCCGAGCGCGCCAAGTACCGCGTCGCTGCGCGGGCACTGCGGATCGCGCATCCTCTGCTTGCCGGGATGCAATTCCGCCAGATGGCGCGGCCCATGATGCAGGAGCTGGCGCTCAGCGTCCGCGGCACGGTCTCGATCGGCCTGCTCGACGCCACCTCGATGATCTATGTCGAGACCGCGCGCTCCGGCGATGTCGGACCGCACGCGCCGGACATCGGCATGCCGATTCCCGTGGTGATGACCGCCATGGGACGCGCCGCGGCGGCGACCTTGCCGCCAGCCGATGCAGACCGGCTCGAACGGAATATCGGTGCTGAAGACCCCGAGCTGTGGTCGGCCTTTCGCGACAAATACCGGGCCGGGATCGCGCAATGCAAAAGCCGCGGCTTCTGCACCTGCTGGGGCGAGTACATGGCCTCCATCCATGCCGTCGCCGCGCCGCTGTTTCACGCCAGCGAATCGAGGCAGTCGTTCTCGATCAATTGCGGCATCCCCGCCTTCCGGCTCCAGCCGGGCCAGCTGGAGGGCGAGATCGGTCCGCGCATCGCGGCGCTTGCCGACAGCATCCGCGCCATCGTCGGGCAGGCAGAGTCCGCGCCGCCGCGCAAGACCAAGAAGATCACAAGCGCCGGAAAATGACATGGCTGGACCGCTCGAGGGACTGAAAGTTCTCGACATCGCGACGATCATTGCAGCGCCGTTCGCAGCAACGCTGCTGGCCGACTACGGCGCCGAGGTGCTCAAGATCGAGATGCCCGGAAACGGCGACGGCGTAAGGTCGTTTCCGCCGTTCAAGGACGGCAAGCCGCTGTGGTGGAAGACCGCCAATCGCAACAAGAAGTTTGCCACGCTCGATCTGCGCACTGGGGAAGGACTTGCGCTGTTCAAGCAGCTGCTTCCGCGCTTCGACGTGCTGATCGAGAATTTCCGTCCCGGAACGCTCGATCGCTGGGGCTTGCCTAAGGAGGTGCTGTGGGCGGTCCAGCCGCGCCTCGTGATCCTGCGCGCCACCGCCTTCGGGCAGGATGGACCCTATCGCGAGCGACCCGGCTTTGCCCGCATCTTCGAGGCCATGGGCGGGCTCACCTACATCACCGGCGAGAGCGACGGCGAACCGACCCATCCGGGATACCCGATCGGGGATTCGATCGGCGGCCTGTTCGGCGCCGTCGGCGTGCTCGCGGCGCTGTGGAAACGGGCGCGCGATCCCGATGCGCCCGGCGAGGAGATCGATCTTTCGCTGACTGAGGCAACCTTCCGCCTGCTCGACGTCCTCGCCATCGAGCACGACCAGCTCGGCACTGTTCGCAGCCGGATCGGCAATTCCAACGGCTATTCGGCGCCGGCCGCCGTGTTTCGCACCAGCGACGATCACTGGGTGACGCTGGCAGGTTCGACCAACGCGCTGTTCGCCGCGAACTGCCGGGCAATCGAGCGCCCCGACCTGATCACCGATCCGCGCTTCGCCAGCAACGACCGGCGCGTCAGGCACGCCGCCGAGCTCAACGACATCTTCGCCGGCTGGTGCGCAGCCCATCCCCTCGAGGAGGTCCTCGCGCGATTCAATGCAGCGCAAGGCACGCTCGCCCCGATCTATTCGATCGACCAGATCGCCGACGACCCGCAAGTGAAGGCGCGCGAGGTGATCACCCGCGTTGCCGACAAGCATTTCGGCACCGTCGCCATGACCAATGTCGTTCCGCGTTTCACCAATGATCCCGCGCGATTGCGTCACGCCGCCGGCGACGTCGGCGAGGACAATGACGAGGTGTTTCGAAACTGGCTCGGCCTTTCGGACCAGGAGATCGAAAGGCTCACCGCGCGAAAGGTGATCTGAAATTAACAAGAAGACCAACAATAAAAAGTGAGGAAGAAAACAGTGACATCATTCAAGGTCACACGCCGAACCCTGCTGGGCACGCTCGCGGGCGGGCTCGCCGCCGGCTCGGGTCTGACGGCCCAGGCCGAGGATGCCTGGCCCTCGCGCATGGTGCGGCTGATCTCGCCCTACGGGCCCGGTGGCTCCAACGACATCTCGTTGCGACTGCTCGCCGAAGAGTTCGGCCGCAGTCTCCGTCAGCAGTTCATCGTCGAGAACAAGCCCGGTGCCGGCACCCGCATCGCCAACGACATGGTCGCCCATGCCCCGGGCGACGGCTACACCATTCTCTATGTCGCGGCTCCCTACGCGACCGCCGAGGCGCTGTTCGGCAAGCTGACCTATCACCGCGGGGATCTGCAGCCGGTCGCAATGGTCGTGGTCGCGCCGCTGTTTCTCATCATCAGCGCCGACGCGCCGTTCAAGACGCTCCCCGAACTGATCGCCTACGGCAAGTCGAAACCGGATGGGCTGACCTTCGCGTCTCCCGGCGCCGGCTCGCAGCCGCACCTTGCCGGAGAGCTCCTGTTTCGCGACGCCGGCGTCAAAGGCCTGAACATTCCGTTCCGGGGCGATGCCGCCTCTTACACCGAGCTGCTCGCCGGCCGCGTCGATGCCACACTGACGGCGCTGCCGACCGCCCTGCCCTACATCCAGAGCGGCAAGTTCACCGTGCTCGGCGTCGCCTCGCCCGAGCGCAGCGCGCTCTACCCGCAGGCGCCTACACTGCGCGAGCAGGGTTTTCCCAACGTCGCTGCCGCCGGCTGGTACGGCTTCATGGCGCCCGCCACGACGCCGCGCGCGATCGTCGACAGGTTTCAGGCCGAAGTTCTGCGCGCGCTCGCCGAGCCCGCGATCAAGGACAAGCTGACCGCCCAGGGCCTCGAAGTGCGTGCCGGCACCGCGGCCGAGTTCGGCCAGTTCATCGACGCCGAGACGCAGAAATGGACCAAGCTGATCCGCGACGCCGGTCTCAAGGGCGAATAGCAATCGGGAAGGACCGGACATGACAAGCACTCTTCTCAATCACATCGCGGCCTCCGCACTGCTTGTCGCGCTGTCGAGCGCGGCAGCGCAGGCGCAGAAAAAATACGATTCCGGCGCGTCCGACACGGCGATCAAGGTCGGTCAGACCGTGCCGCTCAGCGGCCCGGCCTCGGCCTATGCCGTGATCGGCAAGACCCAGGCCGCCTACATGAAGATGATCAACGACCAGGGCGGCGTGAACGGCCGCAAGGTCGAGCTGATCCAGTATGACGATGCCTATTCGCCGCCGAAGACCGTGGAGCAGATCCGCAGGCTGGTCGAAAGCGACGAGGTGCTGCTGACGTTCCAGATCATCGGCACCGCGCCGAACGTCGCCGTGCAGAAATATCTCAACGCCAAGAAGATCCCGCAGCTGTTTGCCGCGACTGGCGCGGCGCGCTTCACCGATCCCAAGAACTTTCCCTGGACTATGGGATTCAACCCCTCCTACCTCGTCGAAGGCCGCATCTACGCGCAATATCTGCTGAAGAACCATCCGAACGCGAAGATCGGCGTGCTCTACCAGAACGACGACCTCGGCAAGGATTATCTCGCCGGACTCAAGGCCGGCCTCGGCGACAAGGCGAAGATGATCGTGGCCGAGACATCCTATGAGATCACCGAGCCGACGATCGACTCGCAGATCCTGCGGCTGAAGGATGCCGGCGCCGACGTGCTGTTCAGCGCCACCACGCCGAAACAGGCGGCGCAGGCCATCAAGAAGGTCGCGGAGATCGGCTGGAAGCCGCTACACATCATCGACATCAACGCCTCCTCGCTCAGCGCCGTGCTGAAGCCGGCAGGTCTGGACAATTCCAAGGGTGTCGTCAGCGTCGGTTACGTCAAGGATGCCGCCGACCCCGAATGGAAGGACGATTCCGGCATGAAGCGCTACCTCGCCTTCATGGCGAAATACTATCCCGACGGCGACAAGGATTCGAACCTGAACGTCTATGGGTACATCACCGCCCAGCTGCTGGTTCAGGTGCTGAAACAATGCGGCGACGACCTCACTCGCGACAACGTGATGCGGCAGGCCGCCAGTCTCAAGAACGTCGAGCTCGACCTGACGCTGCCGGGGATCTCGGTCACGACCACGCCGACCGACTATCGCATCAACAAGCAGTTCCAGATGGTGCAGTTCGACGGCCAGCGCTGGCAGAAGCTCGGCGACATCGTGACAGACGAAGCGAAAGAGTGAGGCGGCGACAGGCGCAATTCCGTTGCGGCGCTCATTGCCCTCCAGCGAGGCGGCTGCCGCTGCGGATGACATCGTCGCGTTGGCCGACATGGCGCTGATATTCGGAGATCGCGCGGTTGGCCATCCGGATCCGGTTCGTCTGCCCCTCCTCGACCATCATGGTGATGCGCTGTGCCAGAAACACGCAGGCCTCGAACTCGTCGCCGATGGCGCCCGTCCGCGTGAGAAAGTTCCAGGCGATCTCATAGGCCTGTTCGGCGGCGGGGTTGCGGTAGTCGCTGAAGATAATGTGCGCCATCACCGGCAAAGCCGCAGGCGCGCGATCGTTCCTGTGGCGAGCGCACTGCCGAGCTGAGGCCATAGAAAAACCACCGGCCGCTCTGGCGTGCCGGTGGTCCATATCGGCAGGGATTGCGTGGGGCTACGCCGCCTGGCGCTGATGCGACAGGAACTCCATGGTCACCTTATCGACATTGGAGTCGATCCAGGCGGCCATGCACCGAAGTTAACCTGCGATAGCACCGCCAACACCTTCGCCGACGCAGCTCCTCCACATCGACGCGCGTAGGAACGGTTGGCCGCGCGCGTGATTGGTCCGCCGTAACCTCAGGGAGAAACAACATGCGTAAGACAATTCTGACGATCTTCACAGCAGCCGTGCTGGCTGGTGCTTCAGTCGGCGCAGCGGTCGCACAAGGTGCCGGCGGTGGTGCAGGTGGTGGTGCAGGTGGTGCGGGAGGTGCAGGCGCCGGTGGCGCCGGTGCCGGAGCGGGAGCAGGTGCTGGCGGCAGCGGCGCTGCCGGAGGAAGCGGAAGCGCTGGCGACGGCTCCGGCGGCGGCAGTGGCGGAATCACTCATACGCAACGCGGCGGGCAAGGCGCCTCCAGCGCTCCAGGCATGCGCAACGAGACCACTCCGCCGTCGAGCGGCACCACACCGCGCCGCTAGAGCATGATCCGGAAAAGTATGCGGCGGTTTTCCGGAAGGATCATGCTCAAACGATAAGCTAAAGCGCGATGAGGATTCATCCTGCTCTCATCGCGCTTTAGTTGCCTCGTCGATCGCGCTCCTGGGAAACCGATCCTTCGAGATGTACGAAAGCGCTCCCGGCGAATCCTTCGCCGGGAGCGCTTCTGTCTTCACCGCTTCATGCCCGCCACATAGGCCGCGAGCTTGTCCAGCGTCTGATAGCCATATTCGACGGCGCCGAAGCCGATCATGCCATCGCGCTGCGCGGTGCTCGAGGCCAGCTGGCGCATCATCAGCACGGTCTTGCCATTGCTCTGCTCGGCAAAGGTGACTGTGAAGCGGAACATGCCGGGATCCTCGTCCTGGTCGACGCCGTGATCCATCTCCATCAGCTGCGGCCGCTCGATGCGGCGGAAACGCATGCGGTTCGGATAGACCGTGCCGTCGGGGCCGATCATGTTGAAGCGCCAGACGCCGCCGACGCGTACGTCGATCTCGAAGGTCTCGATCTTGAATCCCTTCGGCCCGAACCATTGCGGCAGATGCTTCGGGTCGGACCACGCCTCGAACACCAGATCGCGCGGCGCGTCGATCACGCGTGACATCACGATCTCACGGTCGAGCGACCATTGCGATAGAGCGGGATTGGCAGAATTCGTCATCACTCGGAACCTTTCCGTTTGGTTGTTCGGGACGGCCGCCTGGCGGCCGCCCTCTCCTTCTCTTTCTTGAGCTTCATCACGTAGGCTTCGAACCGGTCGAGCCGCGCCTCCCAGATCGCGCGCTGTTGCTGGAACCAGTCCTCCGCACCGAGCAGCGCATCCGGGCTGAGGCGGCAGGTGCGCACGCGGCCGGATTTCTCTGACAGCACGAGCCCGCTCGTCTCCAGCACATGGATGTGTTTCATGAAGCTCGGCAGCGCCATGGCGAAGGGATCGGCGAGCTCGCCGACGGAGGCCTCGCCGGCACACAGCCGCATCACGATCGCCCGTCTGGTGGGATCGGCGAGCGCTGCGAAGACCTGATCGAGGCGGGGCGATTGGTTAGCCATGAAGCTAACTATAGAGCCGCCGGGTCGGATGTCAATAATTGTTAGCTCATAGGCTAAGTAATTTGATCGCTGGCCGCGAAGCGGAACCTGAAACGCGCAATTGTGAATTGGGCCGCCGGGCGCTTCCCGCTAAATGAGACCGGGGGCACCATTTGCATCGTTCGTCAGGGCACGTGCCGTCTGTTGTCACATCATCATCGTTCACCCGGCGGGCGCTCGCCCGGGCCGCGCTTGTTCCCCTCGCGATCGCGTTTCGCCCACGCCGCGCCTCCGCGGATTCCGACATGATCGCGCAGATGCGCGACATCGTCGCGAGCGAGCTGGCGCCGACCGTGACGCCGGGCCGTGCGGGCGGCCTCGCCGCCGCCCTCTATGCCGGGCGCCATGTCGAATTCTTCAACTACGGTCTTGCCGATGACGCCGCCAAACGGAAGGTGACGCCGGACACGCTGTTCAACCTCGCGTCTCTAAGAAAACCGTTCGAAGCGACGCTGATCGCACTCGGCACGCTGCGCGGCGAGCTGCGGCTCGACGACCGCGTCCCTAAATATCTTCCCGAGCTCGACGGCGATTACATCCGCCGCGTCAGCGTCGGCGAGCTGGTCACGCACACCTCGGGGCTGTTGCTGCCGACCGACCATCCGCCCTGGCCGAACGATCAGTTCACGCGCGAGCAGTTCATCGCCATGCTGAACGCCTTCGCGCCGGCGCCCGGCGTCGCACCCGGCCGGCAGCGCATCTACACCCATGCCGGCTACGTGCTGCTTCAGCTCGTGCTCGAGCGCTGCTACGGCATGCCGATCGGCGCGTTGATCCAGCACCGCATTCTCCGCCCCCTCGCCATGGACGCCAGCTTCATCCCCGAGCGCGGCGCGGACAATCGCGCCGTCATGGACGGGGCCTGGATGCGGCGCGTGGTCCAGGGCTATTCCGACCAGGGCACGGCGGTCGGCCCAATCGGCGACCAGCAGAGCTATTTTGACTTTCCCGGCACCGGCCAGATGTTCTCCTCCGCCCGGGATCTTGCCACCTTCGCGGCGGCCTGCGTTGACGGCCGGGCGATCGATCCGAATCTGCGCGAGGCGCTGCGGATGACGCAGCGTGAGGTCTTCCGCGTCGACGACAAGTTCGGACAGGGCATGGCCTGGGAGACCGTGCGTCTGCCGGGCGTCACCGTCATCGACAAGCCCGGCGGCCTCAACAATGCGTCCGGCTATATCGGCCTCGTTCCGTCGCGGCGGATCGCCATCGTCCTGCTCGCCAACCGCGGCGAGTACCCGCACGAGATCGCGCGCTACAAGATCCTGCCCGCGCTGGCGCATCTGCTGGCATCGCACGCAGGCTGAGCTTCACAACAGAAAGCCTTTTCACAACAGAAAACCCCGGCCAGGCCGGGGCTTTCCACGTCAGGATCGGAACGGGATGCTCAGTATCTGGCGACGACCGGTCCGCCGAACTTGTAGTTCACGCCGACGCGCACGATGTTGGACTTGAGATCGACCGAATGGGTGAAGGTCTGGGCCGGCAACGCCACACCGACGTTGAAATTGTTGCTGGTCATGCTGCTGCGGCCAAGATCGACGTAAAGATATTCGGCCTTCAGCGACCAGCCGTTGCCCACGGCGTACTCACCGCCGACGCCTGCTGTCCAGCCGACGCGGGTGTCGCGGATCGCTCCGGACTCGGTCGCGCCAGCAAAGGTGTCGGTGAAGCTGAAGTTGCCCCTCACCTCGGCGATGGCGGCGCCGCCGGTGGCGTAAATCAGCCAGCTCGGCGTCGCGAGGAAGCCGATGCGGCCGCGAATGGTGGCGAGCCAATCGGCCGAGAGCGACGAATTGACCGTGAAGGTGGTCGGCGCGCAGCAGGGATACACGGCCGTGCTGCTCGCGCTGCCCTTGAAGCCGAAATAGTTGATGTCACCCTCGAGGCCGAGCACGGCGTTGTTGACCTGCCAGCTGTAGCCGGCGGTGAAGCCGCCGGTCACACCGGAGCTGTTGATGTGTTGGGCGCCGACCGTCCCGATGGCGGTCACGCTCGAATCGGCGAAATAGGCGGCCACCGGAAACAGCGTGGTGGTGGCGGGGTTCGCGCTGCCCCACTGCCCGCCAACATTGCCGCCGACGTAGAAGCCGGTCCAGTTATAGACTGGCGCCATCACCGGCGCCTTGGTGTAATGCGCCGCGAGGTCGGCCGCCTGAACGGATGCGGTACCCAGGACAACCGAGGCGGCCGCCAGCAAAAACTTCTTCATTCCAGTCTCCTTGCCCCACGCGATTGACCTCGCGCTTCGAATGCGCGCGGGTAAGAGGCAACCGGCGCAGTTAGGGCATAGGGCGTGCGCCACTGCTCGTCTTGGGCTGCGGCGAAGTTCGCAAGGACTGTGACGTAGTGTGCGCCTCGGATCGTGCGAACGGATGACGGGTGTGGCCGAGGAGCCACGCATCAACCACGACCGGCGGCGCGCAGCACGCGCCCGTGTCGCACCACGACAAGCTCGCCAGACCGCGATTCGAGACCGCGCGCTTCAGACCGAGCGCGTCAACCCGCCGTCGACGCGGATGTTCTGGCCGGTGATGTAGGCCGCGCCGTCCGAGGCCAGGAACGAGACCGTCGCGGCGATCTCCTCGACCTTGCCGTAGCGCTTCATGGGCACGCTGTCGCGGCGCGCGTCCAGCTGCGGCAGGCTGTCGATCCAGCCGGGCAGGACGTTGTTCATGCGGATGTTGTCGGCGGCATGGGTGTCGGTGAAGATCTTGGTGAAGGCGGCAAGGCCGGCGCGGAACACCGCCGAGGTCGGGAACATCGCACTGGGCTCGAACGCCCAGGCGGTCGAGATGTTGATGATGGCGCCACCCTTTTGCGCCTGCATGATCGGCGTCACCAGCCGCGTCGGACGGATCACGTTGAGCAGATAGGTGTCGAGGCCGGTGTGCCACTGCTCGTCGGTAATCTCCGTGATGGGCGCACGCGGCCCGTGGCCGGCGCTGTTGACGAGCACGTCGATGCGTCCCCACTTCGCGATGGCGCCGTCGACGAGGCGCTTCAAATCGTCATTCTCCTTGTTGGAGCCGGTGACGCCGAGCCCGCCGAGCTCGGCCGCCAGCGCCTCGCCCTTGCCGGAGGACGACAGGATTGCGACGCGAAAACCGTCGGCCGCCAGCCGCCGCGCAGCCCCTGCCCCCATGCCGCTGCCGCCGGCGGTAACGAGCGCAACCTTCTCTGCTGCCATGACCGATCATCCCTTCAGTTGAGGCGAGCCGCAGGCTCGGCCTATCATGAGGCCTTCTACAGCCAGACCTGTCGGCAGGTCCATGGTCGAAGGCATCCGTCATGAGCAACCCGAAATGAGTGATTTGCTGATCCGCAATCTGCGCCCCGAGGAGATCTCCCTGGCCATCGACTGGGCCGCGGCCGAGGGCTGGAATCCGGGCCACGGCGATGCCGCCTGCTTCGCGGTTCCCGACGCGCAAGGTTTCTTCGTCGGCGAGATCGATAGCGAGCCGGTCGCGACCGTCTCCTGCGTCAATTACGATGATCGCTTCGCCTTCCTCGGCTTCTACATCGTGCGCGATAGTTTTCGCGGCGCGGGCCATGGCCTGCGCATCTGGAACGCGGCGATCGCGCATGCGGGCGCACGCGTCATCGGGCTCGACGGCGTCGTGGCGCAACAGGACAATTACAGGAAATCCGGCTTCCAGCTGGCCTATGCCAACATCCGCTATGGCGGCGGCGTCGCCGCGCGCTCGAGGCCGCCCACTGACGTCGTGGCGCTCGACACGATTCCGTTTGCGCTCGTGGAAGCCGACGACGCCACCGTCTTCCCCGCCCGGCGCAGCGCCTTCCTGCGCACCTGGATCGATACATCAGGCCATGTCGGCCGCGCCCTCGTGCGCGACGGCAAGCTCAAAGCATGGGGCGTGATCCGTCCCTGCCGGACCGGCTGCAAGATCGGCCCGCTCGTCGCCGACGACCGCGCGGCGGCGGAAGCGATCGTGCAGGCTTTGCTTGCGAGCGTCGATGTCGGCGAGATCTTCCTCGACGTCCCCGCCGTCAATCGCGAGGCGATCGCGCTCGCGGAAGCGCTTGGCCTCGAGCCGGTGTTCGAGACGGCGCGGATGTACACGGGAGCGATCCCGCCGCTGCGCGTCGACCGCGTCTTCGGCGTGACCAGCTTCGAGCTAGGCTAGAACTCAGTAGCAGCGCGTGATGTTGACGGTATGCTCGCTGCCGCCGCGGCCGGGCACCGTCACCTGCTCCGTCGGGCAGCTCGGCACATAAGGCCGGTCGGACGGCACCACGTTCGGCGGGAAGCGATGCGACCAGTCCCACGGAACATCATAGGTGTAGGTGTAGCGCACGTCGGTGGAGACCGGTTGCCCGGCATCCACGAAGGGCTGGCTGTAGCCGGCGCCGTCGTAGAAGAACCCGCCGCCGCCCGGCCAGTACACGAAGGGGTTATTCCGCCGGTGGAACCGAGCTCCCGGCCCCATCGGCGCACGCGCCATCGCGCCGGAAGGCGCCGCGGTCACCCCATGCGGCGCGGCGCCGCCGGGTCTGGCAAAACTGTCAATGGGGCTAAGGAGCAGCGCGGCTGCGCTGAGCGAGGCGAATAGCGCCGCATGGGATCTGGACATCATGATACGCACCAACTCGTTTGGCTTAAGCGATAGCGGCTCCCCCCCCCCAC
>NZ_AJQF01000355.1:0-5220 GCF_000261705.1 Bradyrhizobium genomosp. III
ACCCGCAAACGTATAATTAATTATTGGTTAAGACACCGGCGTAACCTGGGAACAGGTGCGGCAAGACGCCCGGGATCCCCGGCTCATTTCAAGCACTTCGTTCCGCGGCCCGCGCTTCATAACCAGTTGATCGGAGTTGATCGCTCCCGCTGGACGCATCCCGGAACGCTCCCGCAGTGCAACCGTTGGCCCCCGACACCAGCAAGGAGCATCTCCAATGCAGAACAAGTCAAAACTCCTGTGCCTGATCACGGCATCACTCGTCGCCGGCACTGCGGCTGCCTCGGCGCAGGGCTATGATTGGAACGGACCGCGCGTGGGCTGGGACCGCACCGCGCCCGCCTACGAACCGGTCCAGCCGCGCGCGTATTATCCTGATGTCGGGGGGCCCTATGGCGCGCTCAACGGCACCAACCATCCGACCCCGAGTTCGACACAGGGTGACGTCGGCCCTGACGGCAACAACAACGGCACGCTGACCGGCGGATATCGCTGGTAAGGCCCGCTCGCGGCGAGGCCCACCGTCCTTCGCGGACGGTGGGCCTTCGTGCGTCAACGGCCCTGCTGCTTGCGCAGCCAATCCAGCATGTCCTGTATGTTTTCCTGCGCGTTGCCGGTGCCCTGCGTCACGATCGCGGTGTTGCCGCCGCTGCGCCGGTAGACCGTCGTGCGCCCGGGCTCCTTCTCGATTTTGACCTCGGCCTGCGCGGGATCGCCGCTCTGCGTGATCACCGAGGTGCCGTTCTCGTCCTGGACCACAGTGGTGTGACCGTCGGCAGCGCCGGCCGGCGCCGTTGCGACCACGCTCATGAGTCCTATTCCGGATGCGAGCAGGAGCAATCTCATGTCACACCTCCATCATCGGCTGAACTGAAAGATCGCCAGCCAGTTGAAACGCCCGAACTGCCTTACCGCTCCCGTATTCATGTCTCCGATCTGGAGCAGGAGCGCGTTGGTGGAATTGCCGATCTGGGTGATCTCGGCGGTGTTGCTCGCACCGGATTGACCGATGATCGCATTGGTGGTGCCGCCCACCTGGATCACATTGGCATAGTTGCGCGTGCCGCTCTGGATGATGGTCGCGTCCACCGTCCCGGTGCCGCCGATCTGGATCACCCGCGCGATATTGATGCGGCTGTTCTCTTCGATCGTCACGGGCTGAACGTTGTCGCCGAACTGCACGACCGTTTCGATGCTCACGTTCCGGTTGGTCACGCTGCGCTGGATCGACCCGGCGCTCGCCTGGGTTGCCGTGCCGATGGCGGCGAGCATCGCCGCCACGGCCAACACGTGCCTCAAGATCTGTCCGCATCGCATCGCGCTTCCCCGTTCGTTCCTGGCACCGGCGCGTTGGCTCGCGCCTTACGGGCCGGTCTGCACGATCGTCGAGGCGTTGATCGTGCCGAATTGCGCCACCGTGCCCGCATTCATCGTGCCGAGCTGCGATATCAGGCTCGTCGCCGACTGGCCGGTCTGACCGACGAAGGCGAGATTGTTCGTTCCGGCCTGCCCGATCGATGCGGAATTCGTTCCGCCGAATTGCAGGACGCCCGTGGCGTTGTTGGTGCCGTTCTGCGTCACTGTCGCGCTGGTGCTGCCGCCGATCATGAACACGCCCGCCATGTTGAGCTGACTGTTCTGGTTCAGCACCACGGGCGGCCCGCCGACAGAGACAATGGTCTTGATGTCGGCGGTCTGGGCACCGGCTGATCCGGTGCCCGCCGAGCACAGAGCGAGCAAGACGGCGCCCGCGCGTCCCAAATGATGTTTCATGACATGCCTCGTCAGTTCGGGTCGGCTCACGGAGCCTGCTGGATGATCGTCGAGCCGTTCAGGATTCCGAGCTGACCAACTCCGGCGGCATTGTTCGCTCCGATCTGGCCGATCAGGCTCGAATTGGAGCCGCCGACCTGGCCGGCCAGCGCGGTGTTCGACGCCGTCGCGGTCGTGCCGCCCTGCCCGATCACCGAATTGTTGACGGTCAGGAGCGAGCCCATCTGCAAGGTGGTCGCCGTATTGGTGGCGCCGAACTGCATCGTGGTCGCGTTGTTGCTGGTGCCGCCGCTCTGCGAAATGAACGAAGTGTTGGTCGTGCCGAATTGCAGCACGCTGGCGGTGTTGCCGGCGTTTGCGTCGGCGGCCGTCAGCGCACCGAGCGCCACGAAAGTTGCAATGAAATAGGTGATCCGCATGTCATTTCCTCCGCGACAATGGGCGGGCCATCGCAATTGATCGGCCGGCCGGATTGCGGTGCATTCGAGAATGGCGCGGACGCAACCGCAACTGGATGCGTCCGGCCAAACGGGGCTGTGTGTCAGTGCGCCGTCTGCGAGACGGTGCTGCCGTTGACGCCGAACACGCTGAGCTGGCCGACGGCGGCGGCGTTGTTCTGCAGCGCGGGAGGACCGAACGAGTTCTGGGTGATCGCGCTGGTGTTGTTGCCGAACGCCACCTGGCCGGTGGTCGCCGAGTTCTGCACGCCGACCTGGTTCACCGTGCTGCCGTTGTTGAGCGAGGCAGCGCCGGTCCCCTGCATCGTGGACGCAGTGTTCACGATGCCGAGCTGGCTGGTCGACGAGCTGTCATTGGTGAGGCCGTTCTGCGTGACGGACGAGCCGTTCACGACGCCGACTTGCACCGTGGTCGAGGTGTTGGCGGCCTGCGCCGCGGAGGACAGGGCGAACAATGCAACGGAAGCAAAAAACAATTTACGCATGGAGTATCCCTTTCTGGCCAAGTTGTCTGACTGAATTTGGATGCCGTCTTGGAAGAGGCCGACATCGTAGGGATACTGTGAACCGATCGTGGCCTGCGCGACAGACTGCAGTTCATGCTAATCGGTACGGACTAGACGTTGCGCGAGATGTCGGCACATCGAAGCGCAGAAACAGCTGCTATCCCGCGCCGGCGCGAATCGTCTCGGCTTCGCGCCCCATGCTGTCGATCAGCCGCACCACTTCGATCGGCGTACGCAGCTCCAGCTTTCGCATCATCCTGGCGCGATGGACCTTCGCCGTCACTTCGCTCACGCCGAGCCTCGCCGCGATCTGCTTGGCCACCAGCCCTTCGGCCATCAGCAGCATGATCTCGCGCTCTCTCGCCGTCAGCGTCTCGACGCGCTGGCGGGCTTCACGCACGATATCCTCGCGTTCCAGCCGCCTGCGGTCGCGCTCGATGCCGTGCCTGATCGCATCGAGGATCTCCTGCTCGCGAAACGGTTTTGGCAGAAACTCGACCGCGCCGCGCTTCATGGCCTCGACCGAGACGCGGACGTCGGAATGGCCGCTGATGAAGACGATCGGGATCGGCACGCCCGTCTCGGCGAGCCGGCGCTGAAGCTCGAGGCCGGTCGGCGACGTCCCGGGAAAGCGGACGTCGAGCACGAGGCACGACGGACTGCTGGAAAGATTCTCGGTGAGGAACTCTTCCGTCGAGGCGAACAACTTCACCCGGTGTCCGGTCTCCTCGCAGAGATTTCCGATCGCAGTTCGAATCTGAATCTCGTCGTCAACGACATAAACTATGGCTTGACCTGAAACCATTGCAACGGACTCCCCGGCTTGGGGCTCGATGAGCAGGCATCGAGCCATCCATTCTTCTTGCAAGCGCAGACAAGGTGCTTGGGTGAATTCGCGGGGTCCGGGCGAAGCGCATCGGTCCACCGGTTCGACGTCTTAGAGCCAACACCCGCTCGTGGCGAGTGAAGGCGTTCACATATCGGGCTTCGTGATCGGAGGGAATTGAGCGCGGCTCCGTCGGCATCGCGGCGGAGTGCGATATCGAGAATGCGGCAAGCCGGTGCCGTGGAGTCCGGTAGCGTGGAGTCCGGTCGCGTGATCGCGGTATTGCCAACTGCATCATGGCATCGCCACTCATGTGCCGAGTCGAACGCCGGGCGCCGGCCGCTTTCGGCCGGAGCAGACGGGACGTTCAGTCAGCTAATCGAGTTCGATACCGCGCGCGTCATATCGATACGCTTCGTATGCATCTCCAGCAAATCACGAAAAGTCGCACCCCGCGCCTTTACTACTGGATCATCTTGGCGCACCCGACCGTCGCCCCGACGAGAACGACATACTGACGATCGATACTACCTTAGATGATTTACAACCATAGCGAGCTTGCCATTTTTTCCTGCCGCAACGAAGCCATTTCAACCAGGCGGGTTTTGATATGCGATTTGTGCCAGTTATTGCCTTGCTTGGAACTGCATGCAGCCTCGCCGCGGTCACCACCCTGGGGCCGGCCGTCATCACCGGCGCGGCCGGGAGGGCTACGGACAAGGCGGCGCACGCCTTGGAATCGACCAGGCGCCTGCTCGTCCCCGTCGGACGCGAAGCTCCGACATTCGGGTCCGATTCGCCCGTGTTCCGCTACGCCTCGATCCAGCGCGGCAGCATCGAGCAGACCGTCACGGTCACCGGTGCCCTGCAGCCGGTCAAGACGATCGAGGTCGGTTCCCAGCTGTCCGGGCAGCTCGCCCGGGTCTATGTCGATTTCAACGACACCGTCACCAAGGATCAACCGCTCGCCTTGATCGATCCGCGCAGCTTCGCGGCCAAGGTCGACGAAGCCAAAGCTGCGCTTGCCGTCTCCAATTCGCTCGTCGACATCGCCAGGGCCAAGCTGGATCGCGCCCGGATCGACCTGCAAAACGCCAGAGGCAGCCGCGACGTGCTCGCCGCCAAGCTCGAAAGCGCTCAGGCGGTCAAGACCTCGGCGCAGAAGACCTTGCAACGGAAGCTGGCGCTGCAATCGCAGAACGTGGTGGCGACGACGACAGTCGACGACGCACAGACCGAGTTCACCGCACGCCTCGCCCAGGAGCGCGAGGCCGAGATCCTGATGTCCCTCAACTCCTATTCGGTGGAGGGGGCACAGGCCGACGTCCGCCGCATCGAGGCGGAGCTGCAACAGGCACGCATGGCCGTGCCGGAGAAGGCAGCCGTTCTCGCCGCAGCCCAGGCCGATCTCGACCGCACCGTGATCCGCTCGCCGATCAACGGCGTCGTCGTCGGCAGGTTCGTCAACGAGGGCCAGACGCTCGCGGTCGGACTGGAATCGCGCACCACCTTCGTGGTGGCCCACCGCCTGGAGGACATGGAGATTCACGCGCAGGTCGACGAAGCCGATATCGGCCGCATCGCCCCCGGCCAGCGCGCCCATTTCACGGTGGATGCCTACCCCGACCGCCGCTTCGAGGCGGTGGTGCGGCAGGGG
>NZ_AJQF01000356.1:0-2841 GCF_000261705.1 Bradyrhizobium genomosp. III
GCGCAAGGCGCCGCAGACCCAGCAGCACGTCGTCACCTACACCGTGGTCCTGGCGACCTCCAATCTCGACGGCGCGCTGCTCCCTGGAATGACCGCCCTGGTGAAGATCGTGATCGAGCGGCAGGACGACGTTCTGAAGGTGCCGCTCGCCGCGTTGCGCTTCCAGCCCTCCGGCACGCGGCAGGATCCTGCCGCCCGCAGCGGGGTGTGGGTGCGCACCGCAAGCGGCTCGCTCCAGCGCATCGCCGTGACGGTCGGCGCTGCCGGCACCGAACAGGTCGCCCTCAAGAGCGGAGATCTCGACGAGGGCAGCCAGGTTGCCGTCGGCCAGGCCATCCGTCCGGCGGGCATGGAATTTCTCGGAATCAGGTTCGGATCATGACCGCCTCCCCGCCGCTCATCAGCCTCCAGTCGGTCGGCAGGACCTATCGCACCGACGGAGTCGCGGTCACCGCGGTCCGCAATGTCAGCTTCGACATCGCGCAAGGCGAGATCGTCGCCGTGATGGGTCCGTCCGGCTCCGGCAAGTCGACGCTGATGAACATGATCGGGCTGCTCGACCTGCCGAGCGAGGGCGCGGTCTATCTCGAAGGGGCCGATGTCGCCGATCTCTCGGAAGATCGCCGGTCGTCCTTGCGCGCCCGTAGCATCGGCTTCGTGTTCCAGTCCTACAATCTGCTCGCGCGCCACGATGCGATCGAGAACGTCGCGCTGCCGCTGGTCTATTGCGGTGTCGGCCGCAGGGAACGTTTGGCGCGCGCGGAAGCGAGCCTTCAGGCCGTCGGCATGCTGCACCGCGCCCATCATTTTCCGCGGCAGCTCTCCGGCGGCGAGCAGCAGCGCGTCGCGATTGCACGCGCCCTGATCGCCTCCCCGCTGATCGTGCTCGCCGACGAGCCGACCGGCGCGCTCGACAGCCGTACCGGCGCCGAGATACTGGCGCTGTTCGCCGCGCTCAACCGGACCGGCCAGACCATCGTGATGATCACGCACGATCCCGGCATCGCGGCGCAGTGCCGCCGCACGATCCACCTGCATGACGGCGAGCTCGTCGCTGACGAGACGCCGGCGCCGGCCCTGCCGAAACGGAGCGCGGCGCCATGACGATGCTCCAGGGATTCCAGATCGCCCTGCACGCCCTCAGGCTCAATCCGCTGCGCAGCTTCCTCACCATGCTCGGCATCGTGATCGGCGTCGCCTCCATCGTGACGGTGTTTGCGATCGGTTCCGGCGCGCAGCTGCGCCTGCAGGAACAGATCCGCTCGATCGGCGCCAACGTGCTGATGATCACCCCCGGCGCGGTCTACCAGGGCGGCGTGCGTCTCAAGGACGGCAGCAAGCTGACGATGACGGAGAGTGACGTGCAGGCCATCCTCGAGCAGATTCCGGAAGTCCAGGCCGCGGCCGGCTCGATCGCCGGAACGGCGCAGGTCATCCACGAGGGCAAGAACTGGAATACGACGATCAACGGCACGACGACGGGGCACTTCATGGTACGCGACTGGCAGCTCGCGACCGGCCGCTATTTTTCCGGCACCGAGGAGGCCGGAGCCGGCAAGGTCGTGATCCTCGGCAGCACCGTTGCACGCGAGCTGTTCGCGCCGGGCGACGATCCCATCGGTGCGCAGATCCGGATCATGAAGGTCCCGCTCGAGGTGGTCGGCGTTCTCGATCGCAAGGGACCCGCACAGGACGACGTCGCCTTCGTGCCGCTCGCCACCGCCAAGCTGCGCTTCCTCGGCAGCGCCAGCAACATCAACCGGGATTCGGTTGCCTACATCATCGCCAAGGTCGCCGGGGACGGGCAGATGGCGGGGGCACGATCGGAGATCGAGAACCTGCTGCGGCAGCGCCACCGCGTGCCCGCCGGCCAGGAGGACGATTTCAAGGTCCAGGATCCGGCCGCCGCCATGGAAGCGCAGCAGGGAGCGATCCGCACCGTCGCGCTCCTGCTCGTCGCCATCGCCTCGGTCTCGCTGCTCGTCGGCGGCATCAGCATCATGAATGTCATGATCGTGTCGGTCACCGAGCGCACGCGGGAGATCGGCATCCGCCGCGCGCTGGGCGGGCGGATGCGGGACATCCGCCTGCAGTTCCTCTGCGAGGCGCTCGTGCTCTGCCTGCTCGGCGGAGCCATCGGCGTCGCCGGCGGCGTCACGCTCTCGATGACGGTCGCCCGCATGGCAGGATGGGTCACCTCGATCGACGGGCAGGCGATCGGCCTTGCCCTCGCCTTCTCGATCGCGACCGGCCTCATCTTCGGTTTCTATCCCGCGCACAAGGCGTCCAAGCTCAGCCCGATCGAGGCGCTCAAGACGGAGTGACAACATGCTGGGAGTGGCCACATCAACCCGCAGTCCAGGGAGCAACCAGCCATGAGCCGAGATCCGCAGGACTCGATTACACCGACGCCGCGCGAGCGCGAGCTGATGATGTTGATCGCACGGGGAATGCAGAACAAGAATATCGCCTACGAGCTCAAGATCTCGGAGAATACGGTGCGGGCGCATATCGGCAACATCATGCGCAAATACCGGCTTTCGAACCGAACGCAGATCGCGATCGTGTTCACCCTGCACGCAGCGCCATCCTCGCTACGCCGCGATCTCGCCAGGGTCGGCCATCCTCCGACGGCGACGAAGCCCGCGCAAGCCCCTGCATCACGGGTGCAGACCGCGACGGATTGAATGTCCCGGCCACAATCCCTTGCGTCGCCCGACGGGCAAAACACCCAAGGTATCGGTCAACCCGCGGCCGCGAAAATATTCCACTTTACCGAAATTCGGAAACGGCGTATGTGTCGCCTCAACCCGGCCCAAGGAAGAGGGGCGTATCGCGATC
>NZ_AJQF01000357.1:0-524 GCF_000261705.1 Bradyrhizobium genomosp. III
CAGGGCGGGAGAACCCCGTGAGGTCCCGGCGGCGTGCGGACGAACGGCGCTTGAAGCGTACGGCCAAATCGCGTGGTCCTGGTTGTCGTTGCTACAGCCAAGCCTTGCGGAGGTGCGCCGAGCCCGACCGGGCGAAGCGCATCGTCAATTCGCGGGGTGACGGAGGCAAGCAGGAACTCGTCTCCGGGGAGAGCGCGCCATACGCCGTCAGGCCATCGCGCAGGGAAGGCCGGATGATCGGCTGCCCTGTGTCTCCCTCGTGCATTGCGTGTGCAATGTGTTCGCACGGGGGTCTTGCGGGTGCCAGCCGGCACCCGGCCTTCCCTGCGCCCTTTCTATTGAGGGCGCGAAGAGAGCAAAACTCGGGCGGAAGCGCCGCGAGGATGAGATGGCATGTCTGCGAGTCACAACCTCCGAATCGTCGGGTGGGCAAAGCGCAAGCGTGCCCACGCATCTCGTGTCGCGATTGAATCTGGTGGGCACGGCGCGGTGCGCCTTTGCCCACCCTTGTATTAGCGCGCCGG
>NZ_AJQF01000358.1:0-5830 GCF_000261705.1 Bradyrhizobium genomosp. III
ATTGAGGGCGTGACGCGAAGCGCAAAGCTCGGGCGGAACGCGCCGCGAGGATGCAAAGGTGTGTCTATTGAACAAAGGACTCGTGCCCCGGACGCAGCGCAGCGGCCCGGCGATGCGCAGCATCGTCCGGGGTGGAGCGCTGCAGAGCCCGGGCCCATCTTGCCGCGTGCCGTGCCACATCGCTTGCGCGATGCAGCGCCGTCCGGGACACGGAGGCCTTCGCCAGGAAGGGGAGAGAGCGCGCGCCTAACCCGCGCCAGCGCGCTTCTTCTGCCAGACCAGGTGCACCGCGCAGGTGCAGCCCGGCGGATGCGAGGCGAGATCCTTCGACGTCTCGTCATTCGCCGCCGTTGCCGCAAAGCCCTTGTCGCTGTCCTCTCGCGACGGGATGTAGTTCAGCACCGGCGCGAGCCAGCGCTCGGTTTCCGCGACGCTCATGCCCTTGCGTGCGGCATAGTCCTCGACCTGGTCGCGCTCGATCTTGCCGACGCCGAAATAATAGCTTTCGGGGCTGGCGAAATAGAGCCCGGACACAGAGGAGCCCGGCCACATCGCAAAGCTCTCGGTCAGCTTCACGCCACAGCTGGCTTCCGCATCGAGCAGCTCGAACAGCGTCGCCTTCTCGGTGTGGTCGGGCTGCGCGGGATAGCCCGGCGCGGGGCGGATGCCCTGATACTTCTCGAGGATCAGCTCGTCGTTGGAGAGCGTCTCGTCCGGCGCGTAGGCCCAGAATTCGCGGCGCACGCGGGCATGCATGCGCTCGGCGAAGGCTTCGGCGAGACGGTCGGCCAGCGCCTTGCACAGGATCGAGGAGTAGTCGTCATTGGCCATCTTGAAGCGGTCGGCAACCGCGTCCTCGCCGATGCCTGCCGTGACGACGAAGCCACCGACATAGTCGGGCACGCCCGCGGGCGCGACGAAGTCGGCGAGCGCGGCATTAAACCGACCTTCGCGCTTCTCGAGCTGCTGGCGCAGCGTGTGCAGCGTCGCGATCTTCTTGGTCCGGCTCTCGTCGGCGTAAACAGCGATATCGTCGCCGTCCGCGTTCGCCGGCCAGAAGCCGATCGTCGCGCGCGCCCGGAACCACTTTTCCTTGACGATAGTGTCGAGCATTTTTCGCGCGTCGTCATAGAGCGAGCGCGCGACCTCGCCGACCTTGGCATCGTCGAGGATGGCGGGGAAGCGCCCCGCGAGCTCCCAGGTCTGGAAGAACGGGGTCCAGTCGATGCAGTCGACCAGTTCGGCGAGATCGTAGTCGTCAAAGCTGCGGATGCCGAGGAAAGTCGGCTTCACCGGCTTGCTTTTGGCAAAGTCGACCGGCACGCGGTTGGCGCGCGCTGCCGCGAGCTTCAGGCGCTTCTTGTCGGCCTGGGCGCGCAGATGCGCGTCCGAGATCTTGGCGTATTCGGCGCGCACCTCGGCGGCATAGGCTTCGCGCTTCTCGGGCGAGAGCAGCGAGGACGCAACGCCGACGGCGCGGCTGGCGTCGTTGACATGCACGACGGGGCCGGCCCGATAGCTCGGGTCGATCTTGACTGCGGTGTGCACGCGGCTCGTGGTGGCGCCGCCGATCAGGAGCGGCAGCTTGAGGCCCTCGCGCTGCAATTCGCCGGCGAAGAACGCCATCTCGTCGAGCGAGGGCGTGATCAGGCCGGAGAGACCCACGATGTCGGCCTTCTCCGCCTTCACGGTCTCGACGATCTTTGCGGCGGGCACCATCACGCCGAGGTCGATGACCTCGAAATTGTTGCACTGGAGCACGATGCCGACGATGTTCTTGCCGATGTCGTGGACGTCGCCCTTGACGGTCGCGAGCACGATCTTGCCGGCGGACGAGGAGCCCTCGGTGCCGATGCCGTTGGCGAGATTGCGCGCCTTCTCTTCTTCCATGAACGGCATCAGCCAGGCCACCGCCTGCTTCATCACGCGCGCGGACTTCACCACCTGCGGCAGGAACATCTTGCCGTCGCCGAAGAGGTCGCCGACCACGTTCATGCCGGCCATCAGCGGGCCCTCGATCACGTCGAGCGGACGCGAGGACGCCTTGCGGGCCTCCTCGGTGTCCTGCTCGATGAACTCGGTGATCCCATGCACCAGCGAATGCGACAGCCGCTTCGCGACCGGCCATTCGCGCCAGGCGAGATCGGCTTCCTTGGTCTGGGTCTTGTTGCCGCGGAATTTTTCGGCGAGTGCCAAGAGACGCTCGGACGCGCCCGGGTCGCGGTTGAGCACGACGTCTTCGCAGACCTGGCGCAGCTCGGCATCGATGTCGTCATAGACGATCATCTGGCCGGCATTGACGATGCCCATGTCCATGCCGGCCTTGATGGCGTGATACAGGAACACCGAGTGCATGGCCTCGCGCACCGGCTCGTTGCCGCGGAACGAGAACGACAAATTGGAGACGCCGCCCGAGATGTGGGCGCCGGGCAGGTTCTGGCGGATCCAGCGCGCCGCCTCGATGAAGTCGACGCCGTAATTGTTGTGCTCCTCGATGCCGGTCGCGATCGCGAAGATGTTCGGATCGAAGATGATGTCCTCAGGCGGGAAGCCGACCTTGTTCACCAGGATGTCGTAGGCGCGCTTGCAGATCTCGGTCTTGCGCGCGAACGTGTCGGCCTGGCCGACCTCGTCGAACGCCATCACGACCACAGCCGCACCATGGCGGCGGGCGATCTTGGCCTCAAAGATGAACTTCTCCTCGCCTTCCTTCATCGAGATCGAGTTGACGACCGGCTTGCCCTGCACGCATTTCAGGCCGGCTTCGATCACCGAGAACTTGGAGGAGTCCACCATCACGGGGACGCGGGCGATATCGGGCTCGGCGGCGACGAGATTGAGGAACGTCACCATCGCGGCTTCAGAGTCGAGCAGGCCCTCGTCCATGTTGACGTCGATGATCTGCGCGCCGTTCTCGACCTGGTCGCGCGCGACCTGCAGTGCGGCGGTATAGTCGCCAGCGGTGATCAGCTTGCGGAAACGGGCCGAGCCGGTGACGTTGGTGCGCTCGCCGACGTTCACGAACGGGATCGCGTCGGTCAGGATGAAGGGCTCGAGGCCGGAGAGCCGCAGGCGCGGTTCGATCTCCGGCACGATGCGCGGCTTGTGCGGGGCGACGCTAGCTGCGATCGCGGCGATATGCTCCGGCGTGGTGCCGCAGCAGCCGCCGACGATGTTGACGAGGCCGGACGCAGCGAACTCGCCGACCAGGCGCGCCATATATTCCGGCGTCTCGTCATACTGGCCGAATTCGTTGGGCAGGCCGGCGTTCGGGTAAGCGCAGACCAGCGTGTCGGCGACGCGGCCGATATCGGCGATATGGGCGCGCAGATCTTCAGCGCCGAGCGCGCAGTTGAAGCCGATGGTGACGGGTTTTGCGTGCCGCACCGAATTCCAGAACGCCTCGGGCATCTGGCCCGAGAGCAGGCGGCCGGATTTGTCGGTGATGGTGCCCGACACCATCACGGGCATGTCGATGCCGCGCGCTTCGGTGATCTCGGCGATCGCATAGAGCGCCGCCTTGGCGTTCAGCGTGTCGAAGATGGTCTCGACCAGCAAGAGGTCGACGCCGCCGTCGAGCATGCCGTTGATCTGCTCGCCATAGGACTTGCGCAGATCGTCGAAGGTGACGGCGCGGTAGCCGGGATTGGAGACGTCGGGCGAGATCGAGGCGGTGCGGTTGGTCGGGCCGATGGCGCCGGCGACGAAGCGCGGCTTGCCGTCCTCGGCCTCGACGCGCCGCGCGGCGTTGCCGGCGAGGCGGGCGCCTTCGCGCGCCATCTCGTAGACGATGTCGGTGAGGTCGTAATCGGCCTGCGCGATCGACGTCGTGGAGAAGGTGTTGGTCGCGACGATGTCGGCGCCGGCGCGCAAATACGCCGCGTGGATATCCTCGATCGCCTGCGGCTGGGTCAGGATCAACAGATCGTTGTTGCCGCGCAGGTCACGATGAAAATCCTTGAACCGATCGCCGCGGAAGGCAGCCTCGTCGAACTGGAGGTTCTGGATCATCGTGCCCATGGCGCCGTCGAGCACGAGAATGCGCTCGCGCGCGGCGTTCAGCAGGGCAGTACGTTTCGCGGAAACAGGTACGGTCATGTTGTCTCAGGCCGCTTTCTGGGCGCTCTTGGCGCGAATGCCGAGCAAATGGCTGATCGCGAACACGAGATCGGCGCGGTTCATGGTGTAGAAATGGAAAGTGTCGACGCCGTGCTTGGCGAGCTTCTGCACCTGGCCGGCCGCGACGGTTGCGGCCACCAGCTTGCGGGTCTCGGCGTCCTCGTCGAGGCCTTCGAATTTCGCGGCGAACCAGTCCGGCACGGTGGTGCCGGCGCGCGTCACGAAATTGCGGGCCTGCTTGAAATTGTGCATGGGCATGATGCCCGGCACGATCGGGATGTCGATGCCGCGCGCCTGCACGCGGTCGAGATAGCGGAAGTAGAGGTCGTTGTCGAAGAACACCTGGGTGATCGCGCGGGTCGCGCCGGCATCGACCTTGGCCTGCAGCGTGTCGATATCATCATCGAAGTCGCGCGCTTCGGGGTGCTTCTCGGGATAGGCGGACACGGACACTTCGATGTCGGCATGCCGCTTCTTGATCCCCGCGACGAGCTCGGCCGAGCTCTGATAGCCGTCGGGATGGCTGGCATAGGGCGTGCCGATGCCGCCGGCGGGATCGCCGCGCAGGCCCACGATATGGCGGACGCCGACCTCGTGATAGCGGTCGACGATCTCGTCGATCTCGCCGCGCGAGGCACCGACGCAGGTCAGGTGCGCCGCCGGCAGCAGCGCGGTCTCCTTCAGGATGCGGGCAATGGTCGAATGGGTGCGCTCGCGGGTCGAGCCGCCGGCGCCGTAGGTCACCGAGACGAATTTCGGGTCGAGCGGAGCGAGCCGGTTGATGGTCTCCCAGAGATTGCGCTCCATATCTTCCGTCTTGGGTGGAAAGAACTCGAAGGAGATCGCAGGCCGCTTCAGGTGCCCGTCTTGCCCGTCGGCTCGGGCAGGAATCGTCAGATCGGTCATGGCACCACTCGCTCCAGATGTGTCGCCAGATCCTGGCGGCCGACGGTCAGGTCTTGCTTGGGAGAGCCCAAGATAGGGCAAAGGCGGTCCGATCGACAGCCCATCATGGATGGGAAATGGCCCACTTCTGGCAACAATAGATGAATTATTGAGCGTCTATCGATTTGAGTGGGATGTCGATGAACCAACAATAATATAGCTATTTCAATTAGTTGGCAGAAAACTGAGGACCGACCGGGGCGGGCACGGTAGGTGGGCAATATGAAAGAAGTGTTGTTTGGACTGCTCTTGGCCCACCGCCTCGCTTCGGTCGACTGCGTGGGCTCGCGGTCTGCACACGTCAGATCTGCGCAGCCGCCCCATTGTCGCCGCGCGGCCCTCCACTAGGTTAGCGCGCCATGATCCCGCTCTCAGTCCTCGACCTCTCCGTCGTCACCACAGGCACCAGGCCCGCCGCGGCGCTGCGCAACAGCATCGACCTGGCGCGCCATGTCGATGGGCTCGGCTATGTCCGCTACTGGCTCGCCGAGCATCACAACCTCGCCTCGGTCGCGAGTCCCGCGCCAGACGTCATGATCGGCCAGATCGCGGCGGTGACGAAGCATATCCGCGTCGGCTCCGGCGGGGTGATGCTGCCCAACCACGCCCCGCTGGTCGTCGCCGAGCGATTCAAGATGCTGGAGGCGCTGTTTCCCGGCCGCATCGACCTCGGCCTTGGCCGGGCGCCCGGCACCGATGGCGCCACCGCCTATGCGCTCCGGAGCCGGCTCGACCGCCGCGAGGGCGATGATTTCCTGGAGCGGCT
>NZ_AJQF01000359.1:0-19289 GCF_000261705.1 Bradyrhizobium genomosp. III
CACGAGCTGATTCTGTGGGAGACCCGTGAATTCCCCGCAGGGCACCCCTACCACAACGTCGTCGCCATGCCCGACGACACCAAGCTGCCGCCGATCTGGCTGCTCGGCTCCAGCGATTATTCCTCGGAATTGGCGGCACAGGTCGGCATGGGCTTCGCCTTCGCGCATCATTTCGCGTCCCACGACGCGGTCGACGCGATGGTGCATTACCGCAACCGCTTCCAGCCCTCGGCCTGGCGTGCGAGCCCGCAAGCGATCCTCGCGGTCGCCGTCGTCACCGCCGATACCGATGAGGAGGCCGAACGCCTTGCCAGCTCGTTCGACCTCAACCGGCTGCGCCGCGACCGCGGTCAATATCTGCCGCTGCCGAGCGTCGAGGAGGCCCAAGCCTATCCTTACTCCGACTCCGAGCGCACCTCGATCCTCCGCAACCGTTCCCGCCTGTTCGTCGGCAGCCCCGCGACGGTACGGAAGAAACTGCAGCCGCTGATCGACGCGAGCAAGCCGGACGAGCTGATGGCGATCACGGCGGTGTACGACCACGAGGCGCGGAAGAAGTCGTATTCGCTGCTCGCCGAGGCGTTCGGGCTTAAAGCGACCGCGTAAGAATATCGTGCCCCGGACGCAGCGCAGCGCTCCTTCAGCGATGCGCTGCAGAGCCGGGGCCCATCGCGCCTCCGGGTATCTTGGCCCCTGGGTCCCGGCTCGCGCTTCGCGCGTCCGGGACACGCGACTAATCCTGCTGCGCTTCGCTGAACGTGGCGCGGAAGGGGTGGCCGGGATACACGCCGACGATGCGGAATTCGCGCGAGAAGAATTTCAGCTCCTCGATCGCGAAGGCGAGGCCCTTGTCCTCGGGGTGGCCGTCGACGTCGGCGTAGAACTGCGTGGCGAAGAAATTGCCGTCGACCATGTAGCTTTCGAGCTTGGTCATGTTGACGCCGTTGGTGGCAAAGCCGCCGAGCGCCTTGTAGAGCGCGGCCGGCAAATTGCGCACCCGGAACACAAAAGTCGTGACCAGCGGGCCGGAGCCTTGGGCGGCCCATTTCGGCTCGCGCGCCAGCACCACGAAGCGGGTGGTGTTGTGCGCCTCGTCCTCGATGTCCTCCGCGAGGATGTCGAGGCCGTAGATCTTGGCGGCGAGGCGGGAGGCGATCGCGGCCACCGTCTTGTCCTTGCGCTCGGAGATGTCGCGAGCGCTGCCGGCGGTGTCGGCATGCACGATCGGCTTGACGCCGAGCTTGCGGATGATGCGCCGGCATTGGCCGAGCGCATGCACATGGCTCTCAACGCTCTTGATGTCGTCGAGCTTGGTGCCCTTCACCGCCATCAGCTGATGCCGGACCGGCAAAAACCATTCACCGATGATGAAAAGGCCGGAGGCCGGCAAGAGGTGATGGATATCGGCAACACGGCCCGCGACCGAATTCTCGATCGGGATCATGCCGAGATCGGCCTCGCCGGAGGAGATCGCCGACAGCGCGTCCTCGAAGGTGGCGCAGGGCATCGGCTCGGCGTCGGGATAGGCCTCGACGATGGCGATGTGGGAATTGGCCCCGGGCTCGCCCTGGAATGCGATCTTCATCTTGCTCATGTCTTAAAAGTGCTCCTGGGTCGGCCTTGTAACAGCGGCTCAGGATTTGGAAAGGATGCTGCGGGCGGTTTCCAGGTCCGCCGGCGTGTCGACCCCACGCGGTACGGTGTCGACGATGGTGAAGTCGATGCGCATTCCGGCCTCGAGCGCCCGGAGCTGTTCGAGCTTCTCCTGCAATTCCAGCGGCGAGGGCGGCAGCGAAACGTAACGCTCCAGCGCGGCGCGGCGATAGGCATAGAGGCCGATATGGTGGTAACGCGGTCCGTCGCCGGTCGGCGCGGTCGCGCGGGTGAAATAAAGTGCACGCATGCGCTTGCCGCCGAGCGAGGTTCCGATCGCCTTCACGACGCTCGGGGCGAGATCCTCCTCCTCGGTGTGGATCTGCGAGGCCAGTGTCGCGATGTCCACGGCCGGGTCCTGCAGCGGCGGCAGCACCTCGCGGATGTTGTCGATCGTGATCGTCGGAAAATCCCCCTGCAGATTGACCACGATCTCGGCCTTGCCGTCCGGATCGAGCTTCTGCATGGCCTCGTGGATGCGGTCGGAGCCGGAGGGGTGTGTGGGGCTGGTCATCACGGCCTCGCCGCCATGGGCCGTCACGACCGAAGCGATCTCGGGCGTATCGGTCGCGACCGCGACCCTGCCTATCCCGGCGGCCTCGGCGCGGCGCAGCACGTGCACGATCATCGGCAATCCCGCGATATCGGCGAGTGGCTTGCCGGGCAGGCGGGTGGCGGCCATACGGGCCGGGATCAGCACCAGGATGCGGGGATCGATCATCGGGTTCAAAGGTCTGGGGTCAAGGGCCTGGAAACGGGGCGTTTTCCGCGCCGGGAAATAGGGTGGGGACGGCCCGAAAGCCGGGTCGCTTATACGGGTTGCCAGACCCCGGGCAAACCGATATCTCAATGGCAAAACTCGGGGAAACGATAGGGAACGCTTGATTCTCCCGAGGCTCGTCCTGGCGGCCGCCTGGCCGCTCGATTCTTCTTGCGGTGTGGGGCCTGGCCGGAAATGGACTCTTTCGAACTCAATAAAATTCTCGGTGCTGTGCTCGGCACCTGTCTCCTTCTGCTGGTGACCAGCTTCACCGCCAATGCGCTGTTCACGCCGAAGCCGCTCGAGAAGCCGGGTTTCGAGATCGCCGTGAAGGAAGATGCCGGCCACGGCAAGGAAGGCGGCGCTGCCGCTGCGGCCTCCGAGCCGATCGAAAAGTTGCTCCAGACCGCCTCCGTCGAAAAGGGCGCCTCCGCCGCCAAGAAGTGCGGCGCCTGCCACACCTTCGAGAAGGGTGGCCCGAATCGCGTCGGTCCGAACCTCTATGGCGTCGTCGGCGAGAAGAGGGGCGAGGGCCGCGGCGGCTTCAACTTCTCCGCTGCCATGAAAGGCAAGGGCGGTACCTGGACGTTCGACGACCTCAACAAGTTCATCGCCAATCCGAAGGGCTTCATCCCGGGCACCGCGATGGGCTTCGCCGGCATTGCCAAGGATTCCGAGCGCGCCGACGTCATTGCCTATTTGAACTCGCTGTCGGAGCATCCTCAGCCGCTGCCGACCGCGTCGAAGTAAGGCCTCAAGAACCCGATCTTGGAATATGCGGCCAGGCTGAAAAGCCTGGCCGTTTCCTTATCCGGGCCTCGCGGCGAGTTTATCGGGGCGTTTGGCCGCATCAGACAGGCCGCCCGGCCTTCCAAGATGAGGAAAAAGCAACATATTCGGTCGAAACCTCGCCTATATTGGGACCTTAAAGGAGTAGCCTCCTTCAAGACAGGACTATTGATTTGGCCATAACCCGACGCGATCTCCTGCTCACCGGCACTGCGGCCGCAGCGCTCCCCGCCCTCGGTTCCCTGGGCAGCGTTTCCGCCGTCGGCTCAGCGCAGGCGCAATCCGCCGGCGAGCTGCCTTGGCGCCACGCGCTGTCACTGTTCGGAAAGGTCAAGTACCCCGCCGACTTCACGCGCTTCGACTACGTCAATCCTGAAGCGCCCAAAGGCGGCGTCGCGCGCCAGATCGCGGTCGGCACCTTCGACAATTTCAATATCGTCGTGTCGGGCGTGAAGGGGCAGGTCGCCGGCGCCGTCGCATTCATCTACGAATCCCTCACGACGCCCTCGCTCGACGAAGTCTCGACCGAGTACGGCGCGCTCGCCGAGGCCGTCAGCCATCCGGACGATTTTTCCTTCGTCACCTATCGTTTGCGGCCGGAGGCCAAATGGCACGACGGCAAGCCCGTTACCGCGGATGACGTGATCTTCTCGCTCGATTCCTTCAAGAAGCACCACCCGATGTACTCGGCCTATTACAGCCATGTGGTGAAGGCCGAGAAGCTCGGCGAGCGCGAGGTGAAATTCGTATTCGACGCGCCGGGCAACCGCGAACTGCCGCAGATCGTCGGGCAACTCACAGTCCTGCCGAAGCATTGGTGGGAAGGGACCGACGCGCAGGGCCGCAAGCGCGACGTGTCCGCCACCACGCTTGAAGTCCCGCTCGGTTCTGGCCCCTACAGGGTCAAGGACTTCGTTGCGGGACGGTCGATCGCGCTGGAGCGCGTCAAGGACTATTGGGGCCGCGACCTCGCCTCCAATGTCGGCCGCAACAATTTCGACGAGCTGCGCTACGAATATTTCCGCGACGCCACCGTCGCGATCGAGGCCTTCAAGGCCGACCAGGTCGATTGGCGCACCGAGAACAGCGCGAAGAACTGGGCGACCGCCTACGACTTCCCGGCCGTGAGCGAAAAGCGCGTGATCCTCGAGGAGTTCGCCAATCGCAGCTCGGGCGTGATGCAGGCGTTCGTGCCGAACCTGCGCCGCGGCAAGTTCAGCGACCCGCGCGTGCGGCGCGCGCTCAACTACGCGTTCGACTTCGAGGAGATGAACAAGCAGATCTTCTACGGCCAGTACAAGCGCATCAACAGCTATTTCGACGGCATCGACGAACTCATGGCGACCGGCTTGCCGCAGGGCAAGGAGCTTGAGATCCTCGAGACCGTCCGCACCCAGGTGCCGCCCGAAGTCTTCACCACGGCCTACACCAATCCGGTCGGCGGCAATCCGGAAGCCGTGCGCGATAATCTGCGCGAGGCGCTCCGCCTGTTCAAGGAGGCCGGCTACGAGGTGCGCGACCGCAAGCTGACCGACGTCAAGACCGGCGTCCAGTTCACGCTCGAACTGCTGAACTCGGATCCGAGCTTCGAGCGGATCACGCTGTTCTACAAGCCGTCCCTGGAGCGGCTCGGCATTGCCGTCAACGTGCGGACGGTCGACCCGACCCAGTACGAGAACAGGACGCGCGAGTGGGATTTCGACATCGTCACAAACTCGTGGGGCGAGTCGCAGTCGCCAGGCAATGAGCAGCGCGAGTTCTGGTCGTCCAAGACGGCTGACATCGCCGGCTCGCGCAACATTGCGGGCATCAAGAATCCCGCAATCGACAAGCTGATCGAGCGGGTGATCTACGCCGCCGATCGCGACGATCTCGTCGCGGCCACCAAGGCACTCGACCGCGTGCTGCTGTGGAATCATTATGTCGTGCCGCAATGGACTTATAACAAGGTGCGTACGGCACGCTGGGATCGCTTCGGCCGGCCGACGGAAATGCCCAAATACGGCCAATCCGGCTTCCCGTTCATCTGGTGGTACGACGCAGAGAAGGCGGCGCGGATCGCAAAGAAGTCGTGAAGGACATTCCCCGCATGACGCAGATGTCACGCCGCCACGTGCTGGCCCTCGGTGTCGGCGGCACCCTCGGGATGTCGCTGGGCGCGCAGCCGTGGCGCGGAGCGCATGCATCGGAAGCGGGGATCGAAGCTCACGGCATCTCGGCGTTCGGCGATCTCAAATATCCCGCCGACTTCCACCATTTCCACTACGTCAACGTCGATGCGCCGAAGGGCGGCACGTTCTCGCTCATTCCGTCGGTGCGCGCCTACAACCAATCCTACCAGACCTTCAACTCGCTCAACGCCTTCATCCTGAAGGGGGACGGCGCGCAAGGCATGGACATGACCTTCGCGACGCTGATGGTGCGCGCAAGCGACGAGCCTGATGCGATGTACGGGCTTGCCGCCAAATCCGTTCAAATATCGCCGGACAAGCTGGTCTACCGCTTCACGATGCGTCCGGAGGCGAAATTCCACGACGGCACGAAGCTCACCGCGCAGGATGCGGCGTTTTCGCTGATGACGCTGAAGACCAAGGGACATCCCCTGATCCTGGTGCAGCTGCGCGACATGGTCAGCGCAGAGGCGGCCGACGATGCAACGCTCGTCGTCACCTTTGCCAAGGGGCGGGCGCGCGACGTGCCGCTCTATGCCGCCAGCCTGCCGATCTTCTCGAAGGCGTACTATGCGTCTCGCCCGTTCGATGAATCGTCTCTGGAGATCCCGCTGGGCTCGGGTCCGTACAAGGTCGGCAAGTTCGAGGTCAATCGCTATATCGAGTATGAGCGGGTGAAGGACTGGTGGGCTGCCGATCTGCCGCCCTGCCGCGGTACCTACAATTTCGATGTCGTGCGCTATGAGTTCTATCGCGACCGCGACGTCGCTTTCGAAGGATTTACCGGCAAGAACTATCTCTACCGGGAAGAGTTTACCTCGCGCATATGGGCGACGCGGTACGACTTCGCGGCCGTGAAGGACGGCCGCGTCAAGCTCGAGATCGTGCCCGACGACACGCCGTCCGGTGCGCAGGGCTGGTTCATCAACACCCGGCGCGAGAAATTCAGGGATCCCCGCGTACGCGAGGCCCTGATCGACGCTTTCGACTTCGAGTGGACCAACAAGACCATCATGTACGGCGCCTATGCCCGTACGGTGTCGCCGTTCCAGAACTCCGATCTCATGGCGAGCAACGGACCTCCTTCGCCGGAAGAGCTGAAGCTGCTCGAGCCATTCCGCGGTCAGGTTCCCGAGGAGGTGTTCGCTGCGCCCTTCGCACCGCCGGTGTCCGACGGATCGGGGCAGGACCGCGCGCTCTTGCGCAAGTCGCAGCAGCTGCTCAACGAAGCCGGCTTTCCGATCAAGGATGGCAAGCGAATGCTGCCGAGCGGAGAGGTGTTCAAGATTGAATTCCTGGCGGAGGAGCCCTCGCTCCAGCCGCATCACGCGCCGTATATCAAGAATTTGGGGACGCTCGGCATCGAGGCGAGCCTCCGCCTCGTCGATGCCGTGCAATATCGCGCGCGCGTGGAAGATTTCGACTTCGACATGACGATCCAGCGCTTCAGCATGTCGGCAACGCCCGGCGATGCCATGCGGGCGTTCTTCTCGTCGCAAGTCGCGGCAACCAAGGGCTCGTACAATCTCGCGGGCGTCGCCAGCCCGGCGATCGACGCCATGATCGAGAAGATCATGGCAGCCGAGAGCCGCGAGGAATTGACTGTCGCCTGCCGTGCCTTTGACCGCTTGTTCCGCGCCGGCCGCTATTGGGTGCCGCAATGGTATAACAAGACGCACCGGCTCGCGTACTGGGATCAGTTCAGCCATTCCCAGAAGCTGCCGCGCTACGCCAATGGCGTCGGCGCTCCCGACATCTGGTGGTCCGACCGCGCCAAGGCGGCCAAGCTCGAGCAGGCGAAATAGCCATGAGTGCCTATATCGCCCGCCGCATCCTCCTGATGATCCCGACATTGCTCGGAATCCTGTTCGTCTCCTTCGTCGTCGTGCAGTTCGCGCCCGGCGGCCCGGTCGAGCGCGTGATCGCGCAGCTCTCGGGGGCCGACACCGGCGGCACCTCGCGCATTTCGGGCGGCAGCGATTTTGCGCAGCGCGCGCCCGGGCAGGTCGGGGCCGGCGGCGATGCCATCAACTCGAAATATCGCGGCGCGCAGGGCCTTGATCCCGACTTCATCAAGAAGCTCGAGGCACAGTTCGGCTTCGACAAGCCGGCGCCGGAACGCTTCGCGCTGATGGTTTGGAACTTTGCCCGCTTCGATTTCGGCAAGAGCTATTTCCGCGACGTCAGCGTTCTGCAACTGATCAAGGAGAAGCTGCCGGTCTCGATCTCGCTCGGTCTCTGGCTGACGCTGATCACCTATCTGATCTCGATCCCGCTCGGCATCCGCAAGGCGGTGAAGGACGGCACGCGCTTCGACACCTGGACATCGACCGTTCTCGTCCTGGGCTATGCCATTCCAGGCTTTCTGTTCGCAATCCTCCTCATCATCCTGTTTGCCGGCGGCTCCTTCTTCAACTGGTTTCCGCTGCGCGGACTGACCTCGGACGGCTGGTCGCAGTTTCCCTGGTACTGGAAGATCATCGATTATTTCTGGCATCTGACGCTGCCGCTGATCGCCATGGGGCTCGGTGCCTTCACGACCATGACGTTCCTGACCAAGAACTCGTTCCTGGACGAGATCCGCAAGCAATACGTCATGACCGCGCGCGCCAAGGGCTGCGGCGAGGGCCGGGTGCTTTACGGCCATGTCTTCCGCAATGCGATGCTGATCGTGATCGCGGGCTTCCCCGGGACGTTCATCCACGCCTTCTTCTCGGGCTCGCTTCTGATCGAGACCATCTTCTCGCTGGACGGGCTCGGGCTGCTCAGCTTCGAGAGCGTGCTCAATCGCGACTATCCCGTGGTGTTCGGAACGCTCTACATCTTTTCGTTGGTCGGCCTCGTGATCAATCTGGTCTCCGACCTCACCTATATGTGGATCGACCCACGGATCGATTTCGAGGCGCGGGAGGTCTGATGACGGTTACCGCGCCGACGCCGATCGAGACCACGACCCAGTCCCCGCTGGGCGAGGTCGTTCCGATCACGCGCAAGCCCTTCGCGCCTTCGCCGCTCAACAGGCGGCGTTGGCAGAACTTCAAGGCCAACCGCCGCGGCTACTGGTCGTTCTGGATCTTCATCATCCTGTTCGTGGTCTCGCTGTTTGCGGAGCTGATCGCCAACGATCGGCCTTTCCTGATCAAGTTCGACGGCCGGCTCTATTGGCCCGCTTTCGTGACCTATTCGGAAACCACCTTCGGCGGCGACTTCGAAACCGCGGCCGACTATCGCGATCCCTATTTGCAGAAGCTGATCAAGGACAAGAACGGCACCATCGTCTGGCCCCTGATCCGCTATTCCTACGACACCCACAATCTCGACCTGCCGACGCCGGCGCCGTCGAAGCCGACCTGGATGCTGACGGAAGCGCAATGCAAGCCGGTGGTGGAGAAGAAGGGGCTGAAGAGCTGCCGCGACCTCGAATACAACTGGCTGGGGACGGACGATCAGGGGCGCGACGTGGTCGCGCGGCTGATTTACGGCTTCCGCATCTCGGTGCTGTTCGGCCTTTGCCTCACCATCGTCTCGTCCGTCATCGGCATCGCAGCAGGAGCGGTGCAGGGATATTTCGGCGGGCGGGTCGATCTCATCTTCCAGCGCTTCATCGAGATCTGGACGGCGATTCCCTCGCTCTATCTTCTCCTGATCCTGTCCTCGGTGCTCGTGCCCGGCTTCTTCGTGCTGCTCGGCATCCTCCTGCTGTTCTCCTGGGTCTCGCTGGTCGGTCTGGTGCGGGCCGAGTTCCTGCGCGGACGCAACTTCGAATACATCCAGGCGGCGCGGGCGCTCGGCGTCTCCAACCCCGTCATCATGTTCCGCCACCTGCTGCCGAACGCGATGGTCGCGACCATGACGTTCCTGCCCTTCATCGTGTCGAGTTCGGTGATGACGCTGACGGCGCTCGACTTCCTGGGCTTCGGCCTGCCGCCGGGATCGCCTTCGCTCGGCGAATTGCTGTCGCAGGCCAAGGCCAATGTGCAGGCCCCCTGGCTCGGCTTTTCCGGCTTCTTCTCGGTCGCGAGCATGCTGTCGCTCCTGATCTTCATCGGCGAAGCCGTGCGCGACGCCTTCGATCCGCGCAAGACGTTCAGGTAAGCTGATGGACGCGATCAACCAGCCCCTGCTTGCCGTTCGCGACCTCTCGGTGGCCTTCCACCAGGGCGGCACCACCACGCTCGCGGTCGACAAGGTCTCGTTCCAGATCAAGCGCGGCGAATGCCTGGCGCTGGTCGGCGAATCCGGCTCCGGCAAGTCCGTCAGTGCGCTCTCGATCCTCAAGCTGTTGCCCTATCCGAACGCCTCGCATCCCTCGGGCAGCATCCGCTTCAAGGGGCAGGAACTGATCGACCGCTCCGAGCAGCAGATGCGGGAGATTCGCGGCAGCGACATCTCCATCATCTTCCAGGAGCCGATGACCTCGCTCAATCCGCTGCACACGATCGAGGCGCAGATCGGCGAGATCATCCAGCTGCACAATCCGACCAGCAATGCCGAGGCGCGCCGGCGAACGCTGGAATTGCTGACGCAGGTCGGCATTCCCGAACCCGAGACGCGGCTGAAGAGCTATCCGCATCAGCTCTCCGGCGGTCAGCGCCAGCGTGTGATGATCGCGATGGCGCTCGCCAACGAGCCGGATCTGTTGATCGCGGACGAGCCGACGACGGCGCTCGACGTCACGGTGCAGGCGCAGATCCTGGCGCTGCTCGCCGAGATCCGATCGCGGCTCGGCATGAGCCTGCTCTTCATCACCCACGATCTCGGCATCGTGCGCCGCATCGCCGACACCGTCTGTGTCATGAAGAGCGGCGAGATCGTCGAGCAGGGGCCGGTCGAGCAAGTCTTCAAGGGCCCGAAGCATCCCTACACGCGCGACCTGCTCGCGGCGGAGCCGAAGCCCGATCCGGCGCCGCCGCAGCCGGATGCGCCGTTGGTGATGTCCGCCAACGACCTGAAGGTCTGGTTTCCGATCAAGCGCGGCTTGATGCGCAAGACCGTCGGCCACATCAAGGCGGTCGACGGCGTCAGCATCGCCGTGCGCAAGGGCGAGACGCTCGGTGTGGTCGGCGAGTCAGGCTCGGGCAAGACCACGCTGGGGCTGGCGCTGCTGCGGCTGATCTCCTCAAACGGGCGTATCGTGTTCTTGGGGAACGACATCCAGGGCCTGCGCTTCAAGGAGATGCGGCCGTTCCGGCGCGACATGCAGATCGTGTTCCAGGACCCGTTCGGCTCGCTCTCACCGCGCATGTCGGTCGCCGACATCATCGCCGAAGGTCTCTCGGTGCATCAGCCGAAGCTGTCGCACGAAGAGCGCGAGGCGCGCGTCGTCAAGGCGCTGGAGGACGTCGGGCTGAAGCCTGACACCCGCCACCGCTATCCCCATGAATTCTCCGGCGGCCAGCGCCAGCGCATCAGTATCGCGCGGGCGGTCGTGCTGGAGCCGGATTTCGTCGTGCTGGACGAGCCGACCAGCGCGCTCGACATGCTGTTCCAGGCGCAGATGGTCGATCTGTTGCGCGAGCTCCAGCGCAAGCGCGAGCTCACCTACATGTTCATCTCGCACGATCTGCGCGTCGTCGCTTCGCTTGCGAGCCATCTGATCGTGATGCGCGGCGGCAAGGTCGTCGAGGAGGGGCAGGCCGCCCAGCTGTTCAAGAACCCGAAGACCGAATACACGCGCGCGCTGTTCGCGGCGGCGTTCCGGCTGGAGACGGCGGGCAACGGGTCGGTGGCGACGTAGCGCGTCATTCCAGACGCGCGACATTGCGGCGCCCTGAGCGTTTCGCCGGAGCAGGCTGCACGGGGCAGCCCGCCTTGATGTTACGCGGCGCGTTCCTTGTCTGGCGCTTCCTCGAGTGTGGCCGCAGTGTCTTCCAGCTTCTTGTCGTAATTGGCCTCGAGCCTCTCGATACTATCGGCCCACATCCTCAGCATTGAGACCTGGAAGTGCATCATCGGCTTCAAGGCATTCATGCCGATTGCTGTCGCTGCGGCGATGCGCCGTTGAGGGTCGCGCACGAAACGGTTTGCATTGGTGTCGTCTGCCATGCTGTTCGCTCCTTCGCTCTGGTGCTATGACCTAAGCTATCTGTCCTGTTGCGAACTGCTTGCTTCCAAACGCTCGGCCAGAAGTTCATCTGCCGCGCGGCGCGCGCATTGGTCGTCATGCAATTCATCGAGCTTTTTCAAGTAGGCGACCGCGGCTATCTGCAGGAGATCGAAATCATCCTCGCCGGTACCGCGAAGATTGGAGATGTAGCTGTAGAGGGCGGAACGCCTGTCGTCGTTCTCGCTGATGCCGCTGTGGAGCAGCAAGTAGTTTCGCCAAGCGAACGCACACGCGCCTTCTCTGGCTTGAGAACTCATGGGCACCTCCTAAAGCCAGAGAAAGACTGGCGCCGCGTTTCGTTCCGCAAATCTCCTCAGATGTAACGTTGTTCCGTAGCTGCGCCGCAAGGTAAACCATACTTCCGGTGCCAATGCGCAGGTTCCGTCAGCAACCGCGTCCGAAACCTGTTCGGATGCCGAGAACAAAGATCGGGTATGATCCCCGCGATCCACGGCCCTAAAGCCGCTTGATCGCGACGACCTCGCTGCCGGCCTGCCTGATCCGCGCAATCGCAGGCTCGATCGCCTCGATCACCGTCGCCATGTGATGCGCGTTGGCGTGAACCATCGTGCTGCCATCGCGGACGATGGCGACATGGCCCTTCCAGAAAATGAGATCGCCGCGCAGCAAGCTGCTGCGCTCATGCGGCTCCAGCGCGCGGCCGAGCCCCGCCTGCTGCATGTCGCTGTCGCGTGGGCAGCCGATGCCCGCTGATGTCAGCGACACCTGGACGAGGCCGGAGCAATCGATGCCGAAACTGCTTTTGCCGCCCCAGAGATAGGGCGTGCCGGCGAAGCGTTCGGCGACCGTCACGAAATCCGGCTCGCGATGATCGAGCGGGGCGAGATGGGCCTTGGGCAAATATTGTCCATCGCGCGTCACGGCGAAGCTGCCGTCCTCGCGCGCCACAGCCAGCCTGGATCCCATCACGAGCGTATCGGCCGGCGGCAGCTTGATCGAGGGACCGGGGAAGGCGAACGTCCGCAGCGCGCTGACCACATGGGTCGGCGTCGCCGAGGGTTTCATGAGCGCTGCATCCGGCAGCCAGCCGACATAGCCATCGCCATTGAGCTGGCCCCACGCCCAGCCCTCGCCGTTGCGGTCGTAGACCGTGACGCGTTCGCCGCGCAGCGCCTCCGTCATCAGCATCGCGCCCGACGACGGCTGCTCGCGCACCGGCGCGACCGGATCGACCACCTCGAATTCCTCGCCGGTGACGAAGCGATCAGCCTCGACCTTGCCTTCGAGATATTTCGCGGCGAGGTCGCCCCGCGCCGGGGTTATTCGCGGATCATGCATAGCGCTCGCTCAGCAAGGTGTAGATGGCGCGTGCGGCCTGGCACTCGCCGCCTTCGGGACGGGCCGGCTTTGCCGACGGCGTCCAGCCGTAGATGTCGACATGCAGCCAGCTCTTCGCCTGATCGACGAAGCGCTGCAGGAACAGCGCGCAGGTGATCGAGCCGGCAAAGCCGCCTGATGGTGCGTTGGTGATGGTAGCGGTCTTGGAGTCCAGCCAGGAATCGTAAGGCGGCCACAACGGCATGCGCCACAACGGATCGTTCTCCTGCATCGCGCAGCGCGATAGGTCGGCGGCAAGGCTCTCATCATTGGTGTAAAAGGGCGGCAAATCCGGTCCCAGCGCGACACGCGCGGCACCGGTCAGCGTGCCCAGATCGATCAGCAGATCGGGCTTTTCCTCATCAGCCAGCGCCAGCGCGTCGGCGAGCACCAGCCGGCCCTCCGCATCCGTATTGCCGATCTCCACCGTGATGCCCTTGCGCGAGGTGAAGATGTCGAGCGGGCGGAAGGCGTTGCCGGCGACCGCGTTCTCCACCGCGGGAATCAGCACGCGCAGCCGCACCTTCAGCTTCGCATCCATCACCATGCGCGCCAGCGCGAGGACGTTGGCCGCGCCGCCCATGTCCTTCTTCATGATCAGCATGCCGCTCGACGGCTTCAGGTCGAGACCGCCGGTGTCGAAGCAGACGCCCTTGCCGACCAGCGTCACCTTGGGATGATCGGGATCGCCCCAGCCGATGTCGATCAGCCGCGGCGCGCGGTTCGAGGCCATGCCGACGGCGTGGATCAGCGGGAAGTTCTTCTCCAGATCATCGCCGACGGTGCAGGCGAAGCTTGCGCCGAACTCTGCGGCGAGGTCTTGCGCGGCGGCAGCCAGCTCCGCCGGCCCCATGTCGTTGGAGGGCGTGTTGATGAGGTCGCGCGCGAGCATCGCCGCATCAGCGATCCGCTCGATCTCGGCCGCATCGACGCCATCGGGCGGCACCAGCCGGACGTCGGGCCTGTCAGCCTTGTGGTATCGCGCGAAGCGGTAGCGCCCGATCGCAAAGGCGAGCGCCGCCAGCCGTGCATCGTGGGGTGCATTGGCAAAGCGATAGATTCCCGGCGGCAGCAGGCCGGGCAGGGCGCCGGGCCGGAACAGGTCGCGCGATCTCGCCCCCTCGTCCTCGAGGCCGAACAGCACCTGTGCGATTGCGCCGTCGGGCGCAGGCAGCGCCAGATAGGCGCCCTGCTTGGCGGCAAAGGCGCATGCCGCGGCGAACGCGCGTTGCTGCGGCGGCAGCGCCTCGGCGACCTGATCCCAGCTCGATTTGGTGACGAAGGTGATCGGGATGGCGGCCGGTGACGTCTCGAAAACAGAAGGCATTGGCGGGTCCGGATCGTCAGATCAAACGGGTCATGCGAATGGATGAGACTTCGCAGAGTTTCGCCGCCGCTGCAATCGGCTTTGCTGCCACCGTTCAGCGAGCCGCTACTCGCGGAAAGGGGGCCATGCTAGGTTCCGGCAACGGTCGCCAGAGTTGGAGATCAGGCGACCGACGACAAAGCGCGCCGGGAGGAAATGCAATGGAATTTGTGTGGAGCGTGGTCACATTCATTGGCGAGGCCATCGAGGCGATTTTCGGCTATGTCGAGCACCACCATTGGATCTTCGCGTTCCTTGCCGGCGGTTACGTCTTCTATCTCCACGACCGCTCCGTCCACGCGCGGTTCGATGCGCTCGACAGGCGCGTCGACGAAATCCGCAAACGGCTTGCCATCGAATATTGATCGGGCGAGACGAAAACGTCGTCGCACGGTCTCGTATCTCGTGTTGAGGGCTGCCGTTCCCGAGAGCGCGGCCTCGACCTGCTGCTGGATTGCAACCGCTCAAGCCTGACGACGCTTGCGAGCGGGAGTATCGACGAGAGCACGGCCCGGGAGCGGTGTTAACGGGGCGTTAGGGTTAACAGTCTATTGCTGGCGCGTTCGGCTCGATCAATCCGCTCGAGAGTCAAAGCGTCATGCGTCTACGGTTCAGTCTTGCCCGGCTTCTTGCGTCCACCTCGCTGGTCGCGGCGGTGGCCATGGGCCTCGGCGGCTGCACGGGCATGTCGAAACTCTCCGACGTGACGGGCTCGATCGGCGGACCACGGGCAGAGGCGACTCCCACCGATCCGGCGCGCGCCGTCGAGGTCTATGGCGAGCGCTACCGCGCCAATCCCAAGGACGCCGATGCCGCGCTCGCTTACGGTCAGGCGTTGCGCGCCAACGGTCAGCGTGCCCAGGCCGCCGCTATGCTCGAGCAGGCGACCATCGCCAATCCCGGCAACAAGGCGCTGCTCGCCCAATATGGCCGCGCCCTCGCCGACAACGGCAATTTCCAGCAGGCCTACGATGTCCTGTCGAAAGCGCATTCGCCTGACAATCCGGACTGGCGCCTGCTCTCGGTGCAGGGCACGGCGCTGGACCAGATGGGCCGCCACGAGGAAGCGCGTTCCTACTACGCGAGCGCGCTCAAGATCGCACCGGGTGATCCCGGTGTGCTCTCCAATCTCGGCCTCTCCTACATGTTGTCGAGAGACCTTCCGAAGGCCGAAGAGGCGCTGCGGCAGGCCTACGCCTCGCCGCGTGCGAGCATCCGGGTGCGGCAGAATCTCGGCCTTGTCGTCGGTCTGCAGGGCCGCTTCGCCGAAGCCGAGACCATCGTAAAGGCAGATCTGCCACCGGATCAGGCCGCGGCCAACGTCGCCTATCTCAAGGAGATGCTCAGCCGCAGCGACGCTCCCCGCGGCGCACCGAAGCGGACGCCGGTCGCCTCGCTCAGCCAACCCGACTGATCAGAGCTGATCGTCTCTTCTATCGTCTCATCCTGAAAGCTGCCCGCGAGCCGCATGCGCGGCCCGTGTCCTGCGTCATTGCATCTCGGAGATCTTGATGCCGGTCGGTCCGAGAATGACCACGAACAGCACGGGCAGGAAGAACAGGATCATCGGCACGGTCAGCTTCGGCGGCAGGGCGGCAGCCTTCTTTTCAGCCTCGTTCATGCGCATGTCGCGATTTTCCTGCGCCATGACGCGCAGGGAATGTCCGAGCGGGGTGCCGTAACGCTCCGCCTGTTGAAGCGCGAGACAGACCGATTTGACGCCCTCGAGTCCGGTGCGCCGCGCCAAGTTCTCGTAAGCGACCTTGCGATCCTGCAGATAGGATAATTCGGCCGTGGTCAGCGTGAACTCCTCCGACAGCGCGATCGACTGTCCCACGATCTCGGTGGCGACCTTCCGGAACGCCATCTCGACTGACATGCCGGATTCGATGCAGATCAGAAGCAGGTCGAGCGCGTCGGGAAAGGCGCGCTTGATCGAGAGCTGGCGCTTGGAGATCGCATTCCTGAGAAACAGCATCGGCGCCTGGAGGCCGAGATAGGCGGCGCCGATGCAGATGCCGATCTTGATCGGCATGGCCTGCTGCAGATGCGCGATCAAGAAGACGTAGACGACCGAGCCGATGAAGAGCACCATCGGCGCGACCATGCGGGCAAACAGGAAGGTGATGTAGGGCGCCTGACCGCGGTAACCCGCCATGATCAGCTTGTCGCGCGCAGCTTCCTGCGCGAGCCATTTGGTGAGGTTGAAGTCCTCGACGACCTTGGAGACGAGCTGCTTCGGCGTCTGGCGCAGCGTGACCTTTTCATTCTTGTGAAGGCGCTCACGCTCGCGCTGCCGGATGCGCTCGCGCTCGCTTGCCACCGCCTTCATGCGCTTGGAGAGGCCCTCGCCGGCGAACAGGGGCATCACCAGCGTATAGACGGTGGCGCTGGCGGCAATGGCCGCCAGCATCATGGTCATGAAGTGGACGTCATGTAGTTTCGCGACAAGAAACTGGACCATACTGCACCGTCAGAAATCGAAATTGATCATCTTCTTCATCACCATGATGCCGACCGCCATCCAGACGACGCAGCCGACCAGCATGAGCTGGCCGGTGGGATGGGTCCACAGCACCGAGATGTAATGTGGCGTCGTGAGATAGACGAGGAACATCACGATCGGCGGCAGCGAGCTGATGATGCCGGCCGAGGCCTTGGCTTCCATCGACATGGCCTGGATCTTTTCCCTCATCTTCTTGCGGTCGCGCAGCACCTTGGAAAGGTTGCCGAGCGCTTCGGAGAGGTTGCCGCCGGATTTCTGTTGGATCGAGATGACGATGCCGAAGAAGTTGGCCTCCGGCAACGGCATGCGATCATAGAGCCGCGAGCAGGCCTCGCCGAGCGGCATGCCGATCGCCTGGGTCTCGATGATCGCCAGAAACTCGCTGCGCAGCGGCTCGGGCGCGTCGGCCGCGACGACCTTGATCGATTCGAACAAGGGCAGGCCTGCCTTGATGCCGCGGACGATCACGTCGACCGCATCGGGCAGTGCCGCCAGGAACTTGGCCTCGCGGCGCTTTTTCAGGAAGCCCAGTGCCCAGCGCGGCAGGCCGAAGCCGCCGGCAAAGGCGAGGCCGGCAGCACCGATCAGGCCGCCGCCGGCGAACAGAGCGGCTGCGAAGAACGCGCCCGCCACGGCGGCGGAGACGATCCAGAACTTCTGCGGCGTCCAATCGAGCCCCGCCTGCGACAGGCGGACGGGGAGCGGAGCGCTCTTCTCCTGCAGGCGTCGCGCCTCGAGATCCTTCAGCGTGGTCTCGACCTGCTCGCGGCGCGAGCGCTGGGTCTTCTCGGCCTGGCGGGCCGTGGGCGCCTCGGCGCGGGAGATCGAAGCGCGGCGGCTTTCGGCCTTTCGTTCCCCGGACAGCAGCGGATAGAGGAAGACCCAGGCGATGCCGCCGACCGCTGCGGTGGCAAGGAATGCGAGGGCGAGGACCTGCATGTTCATGCTGAACTGCTCACGTCTTCGGCGCGACTTCCGCCGCGTCCAGCGCAGCGGCAAGGCGCTTCTCGTCGCCGTAATAGCGGGCGCGTTCCCAGAATTTCGGACGGCCGATGCCGGTCGAGCGGTGCCGGCCGATGATCTTGCCGTTGGCGTCCTCGCCGATCATGTCGTAGAGGAAGATGTCCTGGGTGATGATGGTGTCGCCTTCCATGCCCATCACCTCGGTGATGTGGGTGATGCGGCGCGAGCCGTCGCGCAGGCGCGCAGCCTGGACGATGACGTCGATGGAGGCGCAGATCATCTCGCGGATGGTGCGTGAGGGAAGCGAGAAGCCTCCCATCGTGATCATGGATTCGCAGCGCGACAGGGCTTCGCGCGGGTTGTTGGCGTGCAGCGTGCCCATCGATCCGTCATGGCCGGTGTTCATGGCCTGGAGCAGGTCGAACGCCTCGGGTCCGCGGACCTCGCCGACGATGATGCGCTCGGGGCGCATACGCAGGCAGTTGCGCACCAGCTCGCGCATGGTGATCTGGCCTTCGCCTTCGATGTTGGGCGGTCGGGTTTCCAGCCGCACCACGTGAGGCTGCTGGAGCTGGAGCTCGGCGGCGTCCTCGCAGGTGATGACGCGCTCGTCATGCTCGATATAGTTGGTCAGGCAGTTGAGCAGCGTGGTCTTGCCGGAGCCGGTGCCGCCGGAGATCAGCACGTTGCAGCGGACGCGACCGATGATCTGGAGGATTTCGGCGCCTTCCGGCGAGATCGCGCCGAACTTGACCAGTTGATCGAGCGTCAGCTTGTCCTTCTTGAATTTGCGGATGGTGAGCGTGGGGCCGTCGATCGACAGCGGCGGCACGATGGCGTTGACGCGGGAGCCGTCGGCAAGGCGCGCGTCGCAGATCGGCGAGGATTCGTCGACGCGCCGGCCGACCTGGCTGACGATGCGCTGGCAGATGTTGAGGAGCTGCTGGTTGTCGCGGAAGCGAATTCCCGTGCGCTGGATCTTGCCGGCGACTTCGATGTAGACGGTGTTGGCGCCGTTGACCATGATGTCGGCGATGTCGTCGCGCGACAGCAGCGGCTCGAGCGGGCCGTAGCCGAGAACGTCGTTGCAGATGTCGTCGAGCAGTTCCTCCTGCTCGGCGATCGACATCACGATGTTCTTGATCGCGATGATCTCGTTGACGATGTCGCGGATTTCCTCGCGCGCGGACTCCGAATCGAGCTTGGCGAGCTGGGCGAGGTCGATCGCCTCGATCAGCGCGCCGAAGATGGTCGCCTTGACCTCGTAATAATTGTCCGACCGCCGGCTCTCCATGGCCGGAGGCGGCGGCGCCTTGGCAGGCGCAAGCGGCGGCGAGGCGACGGCCGGCGGAGGCGGGGCGCGCGACACCGTCGGCGCCGGAGCCTGGGCAGGCTCGGGCGACACGGCGCCGGGCTTGGGCGCCCGAAGGTCGGTGTCTGTTCCGCTACGCTTACCGAACACTTAACAACTCCATGCGGCGGCTTATTTTCCCCGCAACTTGTCAATCAGGGGTGAAAGCAGGGACGACTTTTGTTTCTTGGTCTCGCTGCGGCCGGTCAGGCGCTGGGCGATCTGAAGGAACATCTCGATCGACTTGTGGTTGGCGGAGATCTCCGCGATCATCTGGCCGTTGTTG